>JAOPWK010000002.1 GCA_025965735.1 Frankiales bacterium | reverse complement strand
TGGGCAGCAGCGACGTCTCGGTCATGCCCGGCGCGGTGTTCACCTCGAGCAGCTGCACCACCCCGTCGGCGTCGACGACCAGGTCGACGCGGGACAGGTCGCGCAGGCCGAGCGCGGTGTGCACCGCGACCGCGGCGTCCGAGACCGCCCGCGTCACAGCCGGTTCCAGCCGCGCGGGCGCGAAGAACTCCGTCTGCCCGGCGGTGTAGCGGGCGGTGTAGTCGTAGACGCCGGACAACGGCACGACCTCGACCGCTGGCAGCGCGCGCGCGCCGTCGCCGGTGTCGACGACCGTCACCGCCAGCTCGGTCCCGGAGACGAAGCGCTCGACCAGCGCCGCCTCGCCGTACGAGAAGCAGCTGACCATCGCCGCGGGAAGCTCGTCGGGCTTGTCGACCTGCGTGCAGCCCAGCGCCGAGCCGCCCCGGGCCGGCTTGACCATCAGCGGCAGGCCGAGGTGGCCGACCAGCCGGTCGAGCACCGCGCCGGCCCCCAGCTCACGGAAGGCGGCGTGCGGCAGCACCACCGAGGCCGGCGTCGCCACACCGGCACGCAGCGCGAGCGCCTTGGCCGTCGGCTTGTCCCACGCCATCCGGCAGGCCGCCGGAGGTGCGCCGACGTACGGCACGCCGGCCACGTCGAGCACCTCGCGCAGCGCACCGTCCTCACCGGCGCCGCCGTGCAGCGCGACCAGCACCGCCTCGTACGACGTCTCGGCCAGCACGCCCAGCAGCGAGGCGTCGGCGTCGCGCAGGTCGGCCTCGACACCGGCCGAGCGCAGCGCGTCGAGCACGCGGCGGCCCGACTTCAGCGAGACGTCGCGCTCGTGCGACAGGCCGCCGGCCAGCACCAGGTAGCGGCCGCCGTGCACCGACGCACTGGCCGGAACGTCGACCGGCTCGGCGACGATCGCGTCGCTCATGCCATGTCCGGCGAGGGCGACTCGGCCTGCGCGCGAGCCGGGCGAAGCGGACCGGTGGAGCCGAAGGTGGCGCGCAGGTCGACCTCCTCCTCGAGGACGGTGGCGAGGCGACGCACGCCCTCGCGGATGCGGTCCGGCTCGGGGTAGCAGTACGACAGGCGCATGTGGTTGCGGCCGCTGCCGTCCGCGTAGAACGCGGTGCCGGGCACGAACGCCACCCGCGCGGTGACCGCGCGCGGCAGCAGCACCTTGGAGTCCAGCTCGCCGGGCAGCGTGACCCACACGTAGAAGCCGCCGGTCGGGTGGGTCCACGTGGTGCCCTCGGGCATCTGCTGCGACAGCGCGTCGAGCATCGCGTCACGGCGCTCGCGGTACATCGACCGGAACGCCGTCACCTGCCCCTGCCAGTCCTGCGTCTGCAGGTAGTCGGCGATGACGTGCTGGTTGAACGTCGGCGGGCAGAGCACCGCGGCCTCGGCCGCCAGCACGAGCTTCTCGCGCACGGCGTGCGGCGCGAGCACCCAGCCGACCCGCAGGCCCGGCGCGAACGTCTTGCTGAACGAGCCGAGGTACAGGACGTCGTCCTCACCGCCGCGCGCGCGGATGGCGCGGGTCGGCGGCGCGTCGAAGCCGAGCAGGCCGTACGGGTTGTCCTCCAGCACGAGAAGCCCTGCAGCGGCGCAGATCTGGAGAACCTCGTCGCGGCGCTCCTCGGCCAGCGAGACGCCGGCCGGGTTGTGGAAGTTCGGCACCGTGTACAGGAACTTGGCGCGCTTGCCGGCGGCCTGCACGCGCGCGATCGTCTCGCGCAGCGCCTCGGGCACCAGGCCCTGCTCGTCCATCGCGACGTGCACGACCTCGGCCTGGTAGGCCGCGAACGTGCCGAGCGCGCCGACGTAGGACGGCGCCTCGGCGATGACGACGTCACCCGGGTCGATGAAGACGCGGGTCACCAGGTCCAGCGCCTGCTGGCTGCCGACCGTGACCACGACGTCCTCCGGTGAGGCGTCGATCCCTTCGAGCGCCATCACGGTGCAGATCAGCTCGCGCAGCACCGGGTCGCCCTGCCCGGAGCCGTACTGCAGCGCCTGCGCGCCGCGCGTCTGCACCAGCTCGCCCATCAGCTTGCCGACGACGTCGAGCGGGAGCGCGGACAGGTTCGGCATGCCGCCGGCCAGGCTGACCACCTCGGGGCGGCTGGCGACGGCGAACAGAGCTCGGATCTCGGACGCGGTCATGCCGTGCGTGCGCTGCGCGTAGCGGTCGGTGAAGGCGTCGAGGGTGACGCCCGGGCCGGTCCGGGATCCCATGCTGCGACGGTACCCGCGCAGGTCCAGCCGGTTGCGCTGATCGACTCCGGCGCGGGGCCGCCCTACCCTGGTGCGCGTCGTCCCCGGCAGGCAGGAGCTCCGCAGTGCCCAGGAGGCTGGCAGCGCGCCCGACGGGTCGACGCGTCAGCGGCCTGTCGCTCGGCCTGCTCCTCGGCATCGCCGCAGGGTGGGTCGCCGGACTGCTGCGCAGCCCCAAGCCGACGAACCGGGCGAAGCGGTGACCCGTCGCGCGGTCAACATCACGCTGGACAACCTGGACGACCTGCCCGGGCGCTGCCGCAAGTGCGTGTTCTGGGAGCTCGACCCCGTCGCGCTCGACCGGGCGAAGGAGGCCGGCGACACCGCGTTCGAGAAGGAGTCGTGGGTCTCGGCGACGCTGCTCGACTGGGGCAGCTGCGGGAAGATCGTCTACGTCGACGGCGTCCCGGCCGGCTTCGTCATGTACGCGCCGCCCGGCTACGTGCCGCGCTCGATCGCCTTCCCGACCAGTCCGGTGAGCGCCGACGCGGTGCTGCTCATGACCGGGCACGTGCACCCCGACTTCGCCGGCGGCGGCATCGGCCGGGTGCTGCTGCAGTCGGTCGCCAAGGACCTCACCCGCCGCGGGGTGCGCGCCATCGAGGCGTTCGGCGACGAGAAGTGGGAGTCGCCGGCCTGTGTGCTTCCGGCCGAGCACCTGCGCAGCGTCGGCTTCAAGACCGTCCGGCCGCACCACCGCTTCCCGCGGCTGCGGCTCGAGCTGAAGTCGGCGGTCTCCTGGCGCGAGGACGTCGAGGTCGCGCTCGAGCGGCTGCTCGGCTCGATGAGCCCGGACCCGCTGCTGCGCCCTGTCTGACCTTCGGCCGCCGCCGCGGATCACCGTCACGATCCCGGGTCGACGTCGGCAGGGCGGTCGTGCGCGCGCTCGACGACCTGGTGCGCCGGACCTGCCGACGACCGAGGGGATGAGTCAGACCCGGCTGAAGTCGGGCAGCTTCATGACCCCGGTCGGCGGGTCGAGGTCGGCCGGCAGGTACAGCCGCTGGATCGCCACCAGCACCGCCTCGGCCACCGTGTCGCGGAACGCCGGGTCGGCCAGCCGGGCGGCGTCACCGGCGTGCGTGACGTAGCCGAGCTCGAGCCGCACCGCGGGCATCCGGGTGAGCCGCAGGATCTCCCACGTCTTCTCGTGCACCCGCCCGTCGAGCAGGTCGGTGCGGGCGACCACCTCGCGCTGCACCAGCGAGGCCAGCTCCTCGCCCACGGTGGACGTCGTGCCCCGGCCGGCGCCGAAGTGGTAGCTCGCCACGCCGTGGCAGCTCGGCGACGGCGCGCGGTCGACGTGCAGCGACAGCACCAGGTCGGCGCCGGCGTCGTTGGCGAACTGCGCCCGCTCCGCGTCGCTCGGGCAGCTGTCCGGCCCGCGGGTCAGCAGCGTCCGGACGCCCACGGCGGTGAGCCGGCCCTCCAGCCGCGCCGCGAGGTCCTCGACGATCGCCGCCTCCTCGAGGCCGTGCCCGGACGCGCCGCGGTCGGCGCCGCCGTGGCCCGGGTCGAGCACCACGACCTTGCCGGGCAGCGCAGCGCCTGAGCGGTGCAGCGCCTCGGCCTCGCGCAGCACCTGCGGACGCCCGCCCGTGACGTGCCGCCCGAGCTGGCGCAGCGCGCGCAGCGTCGCCGGGCCGCAGGTGCCGTCGGGGACCAGGCCGTACTCGCGCTGCAGTCCGCGCAGCGCCTTCTCCGTACGCGGCCCGAAGACGCCGTCCGCCCGGCCGGCGTCAAAGCCCAGCTCCAGCAGGCGCTCCTGCAGCGCGGCCACGTCGTCCCCGACGAACGGCCGGGTCGCCAGCGAGAGCAGCCGGTCGCCGAGCTTCCAGCGGGCGGCGGCCAGCGCGCGGTAGGTCTCCGCGCCGACGATCCCGTCGACGGACAGCCCACGCCGCTGCTGGAACTCGCGCAGCGCCCGGTCGGTCGCCTCGTCGAACACCTGGTCCGGCGGGACGTCGGCCAGCAGGCCCAGCCCGCGCAGCAGCGCCTGCACGTCGGCGACCGCAGGACCCCGGTCACCGAGGCGGAACAGCTGCACAGGGGCACCTCTCGACGCGGACCGGGTGGGGCGCTCGAACAGTAGCCGCGCGCGCCCGACCCGTGGAGGCCGTCGAGCGGAACGACGAAGGCCGGGCCCGCGTGCGGACCCGGCCCTCGTGCGACGCGGTCTAGAGGAAGGACTCCAGGTCCTTCAGGATCGCGGCCTTGGGCTTGGCACCGACGATCTGCTTGACGATCTTGCCGCCCTGGAACACGGCCATCGTCGGGATGCTCATGATCTGGTAGTCGCGAGCGGCGCCCGGGTTCTCGTCGATGTTGAGCTTGACGACAGTGAGCTTCTCGCTGTTCTCCGCCGCGATCTCCTCGAGCACGGGGGCGACCATCTTGCACGGGCCGCACCACTCGGCCCAGAAGTCGACGAGCACGGGCTTGTCGCTCTGCAGCACGTCCGCGGTGAAGCTGGCGTCGGTCGTGGTCTTGGTGTTGGTGCCCATGTCGGGTGCTCCTCGGGATCAGGCGGGTGGGGACGGGTCAGACGGAGGCGGGGGCGGTGCCGTGACCGCCGTGGACCTCGGGGCGGTCCGGCGGCTCGGCGGGGATGCCGGTGTCGAAGCCGACGTGCGGCTCCGGTGGGGTGTCCTCGAGCATCGTGAGGTAGCGCTCGGCGTCCAGGGCCGCCGCGCAGCCGGTCCCGGCGGCGGTGATGGCCTGCCGGTAGGTGTGGTCGACCAGGTCGCCCGCGCCGAAGACGCCGGGGAGGTTCGTCGCGGTGGAGCCGGGCTGCACCAGGACGTAGCCCTCGTCGTCGAGGTCGACCTGGCCCTTGACCAGCTCCGACCGAGGGTCGTGGCCGACGGCGATGAACAGGCCGGTGGCCGGCAGGACGCGCTCCTCGCCGGTGCGGCAGTTGCGCAGCCGGACCGCCTCGAGCCGGTCGGTCCCGATCGCCTCGACGACCTCGTTGTCCCACTCGAAGCGGATCTTCTCGTTGCTGAAGGCCCGCTCCTGCATGACCTTGCTGGCGCGCAGGCTGTCGCGGCGGTGGACCATCGTCACGCTGCGCGCGAAGCGGGTGAGGAAGGTGGCCTCCTCGACGGCGGTGTCGCCGCCGCCGACCACGACGATGTCCTGGTCGCGGAAGAAGAAGCCGTCGCACGTCGCGCACCAGGAGACGCCGCGGCCGGACAGCTCGCTCTCGCCGGGCACGTCGAGGTTGCGGTAGGCCGAGCCCATGGCGAGCACGACGGTCTTGGCGAGGTACGTCGTCTGGCCGACCTTGACGACCTTCGGGTCCGCGGTCAGGTCCATCTCGGTGACGTCGTCGGTGACCAGCTCGGCGCCGAAGCGCTCGGCCTGCTTGCGCAGGTTGTCCATGAGCTCCGGGCCCATGACGCCGTCGGGGAAGCCGGGGTAGTTCTCCACGTCGGTGGTGTTCATCAGCGCGCCGCCTGCGGTCACCGAGCCCTCGAAGACGAGCGGCTCCAGCGCGGCGCGCGCGAGGTAGATGGCGGCGGTGTAGCCCGAGGGGCCGGAGCCCACGACGATCGCGTTGCGCACCTGCTGGTCGCTCACGGGCCACCCTCTCCTCGACGTTCCTACGACAGGGGAACGCCCGGCCGTGACGGCCTCTTCCCCGGACGTGGAAGGCTCCCACCCGTGAGCACGTCCGCGCCCGCCGCCCCGCTCGCGCCGGGCACGCGCTGTGGCGTCCACCCCGTGCGTCGCGCCGTCGACCTGTGCCCGGTGTGCGCCCGTGCCCGCTGCGCCGCCGACGCCGCGCAGGCACCGGGGGGCGGCTGTCCGGCCTGCGGCGGGTCCACCTCCTCAGGTCCGACCCGGGGCCCGGTGACGGTGCAGGAGCGACTCGTACGAGGGGCGCTCGCGGCGCACGGCGTCGCCGTGCTGGGCGGCGTGGTGGCGGCGGAGTACGTCGACGCGCCCCTGTTCAGCTACCTCACGCCGTTCGTGGTCGGGGTGCTGACCGCCGCGGCCGCGCAGGCCGCCTCCGGCGCGGCCCGCTCGGGGCCAGACGCGATGCGGATCCGCCTGCTGGCGGTCGTGTACGCGCTGCTCGGCGTGGCGCTGGGCTTCGTCTTGGAGCGCAGCACCGGCACGCTCGAGGGCTCAACGCTGCTGCCGTACGCCGCGACCGTCGTGGGGGTCGTGCTGTGGACGCTGCCGCCCAAGGTGCGGGTCGCGGCCGAGGACTAGGGCGCGTCCACCCGCAGGAAGCTGAGCACCTTGGCGTCGGCGGCCGCGCAGTCCGGGCCGACCACGAAGACGGACAGCTTGCCCGGCTCGGGGTCCGGCAGCACGACCGCGAGCGCCGGCTGGCCCTGGTAGGTCGCGTAGTCGAGCGCTCGTGGTCGCAGGTCCGGCTCTTCGGGCGGCAGCACGGCCGTCAGGCAGTCCTGCAGCCCGGCCGGGTCGCGGAGCCGGGCGAGCGGGTCCTCGGGCACTGCCGCCGCGGCAGGCGCCGGCAGCTCGGCGGAGCTGTCGGCCTGGTCCTCGCTCTCCGGCTGCGCCCGCATCGCGCTGCTGTCCATGGACTCCGCCGCGCGGGCGGTGCCGGCCAGCACGGCCGGGAGCGCCGCGCTGACCGAGGCCGGGTCGGCGTAGTCGGCGCCGCTGGCGTTCTGCACCAGGCCGCGTCCGGCGGCCAGCCCGGCGGCGGAGTCGCCGGAGGCGGCGATGTCGTCCCCGCTGGTGCTGCCGGTGACGAGGGCGTACCCGAGGCCGGCCCCGGAGACGAGCAGCACCGCCGCGGCGGCCGCCGGCAGGAAGCGCCGGCGCGGAGCCTGGGCGGGCAGGGCGGTCACGCTGCTGCGCGCTGCCGCCAGCGGCGACCC
>JAOPWK010000334.1 GCA_025965735.1 Frankiales bacterium | reverse complement strand
GGGATCATGAGCCCGAACAGGCCCATCTCCTTCATGCCCTCGACGATCGCCTCGGGGAACTCGTCCTTGTGCTCGAGGTCCGTGGCGTACGGGATGATCTCCTTGTCCACGAAGTCCTTGACGGTGGACAGGATCTCCTGCTGGACCTCGGTGAGGCCCTCGGTGGCGGCGAGGCGGGGCATGTCGCTCCTTCTGTGCGGTTGCCGTGATCCTCCCACCGCCGCGCGGAGCGCGGCCAGCCGGGGACGGTGTGATCCTTCACGCCGTCGGGCGGGTAGGGGTCGTGCATGACGAGGCCCCTCCTGACCCTGGGGACCGCTGCCTTCCGCGCTGCCAGCAAGGTGCGGGGCGAGCGGGCCGTCCACGCTCGCGGCCGCACCCTGACCGGCCGGCTGACCGTCGCCGGCGGAGCCGGCACCGGTGCGCCCCTGCTCGACGCGCCCGGCTCCTATGACGTGCTCGTACGGGTGTCGCGCAGCGCCGGTCTGCCGCTCCCGCTGCCCGACGTCCTCGGCCTGGCGGTCCGCGTGCTGGACGCGCACGGGCCGGGCGAGCACCAGGACCTGCTGCTCGACTCAACGCTCCCCCAGCCGGTGGTGCGGCGGCTGCCTTTCCCGCGCCGAGACCACCTGGGCGCGTTGCACTGCTCGCTGCTGCCGTACGACGTCGCCGGAACCCGGCTGCTGCTGGGGGCGCGGGCGCTGCGAGGGTCGGCCACCTTGGACGACCTGCCGGACGAGCTCTCGTGGGAGCTGCTGCTGGCCACACCGCACGGACCCTGGCGCCCGTGGGGCGTCGTGCGGACGGACGCGGTCCTGCCGGCGCCGCTCGGCCGGCAGGCGCGCTTCAACCCGTGGACCACCGGCGGCGGCATCGTGCCGGCAGGCCCGTGGCAGCAGTGGCGGCGGCGGGCGTACGACGCGTCGCACGTCGCGCCGGACGAGGTCTAGAAGAAGGTCCCCAGCAGCAGGAAGCCGTTCAGCGCGATGATCAGCGCGGCGACGACCCACGCCACCGCCGTCGTGGTGGACCGGTTGACCAGCGCGCCCATCACGTCCTTGCGCCGCGTCAGGAGCACCAGCGGGACCAGCGCGAACGGGATCCCGAACGACAGCACCACCTGGCTGAGCACCAGCGCGCGCGTCGGGTCGACGCCGACGCCGAGCACGACCAGCGCGGGCGCCAGGGTGATGCCGCGACGGACGATCAGCGGGATCCTCCGCTGCAGGAAGCCCTGCATGACGACCTGGCCGGCGTACGTCCCGACGCCCGAGGAGGCGAAACCGCTTGCCAGCAGGGCGACCGCGAATGCCAGCGCAGCAGGGCGGCCGGCGATGTCCTCCAGCGCGGCGTACGCGCCCTCGAGCGTGTCGATGCCGGCCAGGTCGCGGCCGAAGAACAGCTTGGCGGCCAGGACCAGCATCGCGAGGTTGACCAGGCCGGCGACACCCATGGCGACGACGACGTCGACGCGCTGCGAGCGCAGCAGCGTGCGCCGCTCCGCGTCGTCGGCCGGCGCGATGCGGTCCTGGGTGAGCGCGCTGTGCAGGTAGATGACGTGCGGCATGACGGTGGCGCCGAGGATGCCGGTGGCGAGCAGGACACTGTCGACGCCGTCGAAGGACGGGACGAAGCCGCTGGCCACCTCCGCGCCGTCGACGCCGGCCACCACCGTGTTGAAGACGAAGCCGAGCGCGATCACCGCGAGCAGCCCGGCGATCGCGAGCTCGAACGGCCGGTACCCCTTGCCCTGCAGGCCGAGCAGCGCGAAGGCCACCGCCGCCGTGATGACCCCGCCGGTGAGCAGCGGCAGGCCGAAGAGCAGGTTCAGCGCGATGGCCCCTCCGATGACCTCGGCCAGGTCGGTGGCCATGGCCACCAGCTCGGCCTGCACCCACAGCCCGCGCGTGACCGGCCGTGGGAAGTGCTCGCGGCACAGCTCGGGGAGGTTGCGCCCGGTCGCGAGGCCGACCTTGCCGGACAGCGACTGGATGAGCATCGCCATGAGGTTGGCGAACAGGATGACCCAGGCCAGCCGGTAGCCGAACTCCGCCCCGGCGCTGAAGTTCGTCGCGAAGTTGCCCGGGTCGACGTACGCGATCGCGGCCACGAAGGCCGGCCCGAGCAGGGTCAGCGGACCGCGGAACCGGCCGCGGCTGCGCACCTCCTGCAGCGGCGTCGTCACAGCCATGACCGCTCGCGCAGCTCGGCCTGCAGCGCCGGCTCGACCAGCGCACGGATGTCCGCGTTGGCGTAGCCGATCCAGCCGACGTCGCTGGTCAGGTCCAGCGGCGCGTCCAGGGGTCGGCCGTCCAGCCCGGTGACCACGACGCCCGCCTCCGCGGCGACGAGCCAGCCGGCCAGGTCGTACGGGTGCGCGCAGATCCCGGCCCGATCACCCAGCAGCGGCCGCAGGTCCGCGGCCCAGCGGTCGTGACCGACGGCGAGCTCCACCAGGGTGCCACCGGTGCAGTACTGGTCCTCGAAGGCCTGCGCCTTTCCCGGCCGCGCCGGACCGAGCACCCGCCGGTGCACCGCGTCGTCGAGGTCGGCCAGCTCCGCCCGCGCGCCGGGGAAGTAGCGGGCCACGCCGCCGTACCCCTGCTCCAGGCCGGTGGCGCGAGAAGGCCGCACGGCCAGCGGCTTCCGGTCGCCCCACTGCAGGTCGACCCGCGCGGCAGTGACGCCCTCGCCGCGCACGGCGGACAGCACGTCGGCCCAGCCTGCCTTGATGGTCGGCACCTCCGCGGCGACGCTGACCTCGAGGTCTGCGAGCCGGTTCCCGCGGGTGGCGCCGAGCAGCACCCACGCGCTGCGCTTCTGGTGCGCCAGCGGGCGGGTGCCGTCCAGCGGGTCCGCGAGCAGCGTCCACTCCGCGTCCGGCTGCTCGGCCGTGATGCCCTCCGCGACGAGCCGCACCGGCAGGTCGGCGACCAGCTCGAGCAGCCGCTCCTCGCCTACCCGGTCGATGGCGAAGGCGGTGTCGCCCGGGCCGCTGTCGTCGTAGGACGCCAGCTGCTCGACCGTCTGCGCGCGGCACGCGGCGAGCACGTCGTCGCGCACCGCCTCGGCGACGCGCACCAGGTGGTCCCTCAGCTCCTGCGGGGTCACTCGACCGGCACCGCCGGCGTGCGGCTGGCCCGGATGACGAGCGCCAGCCCGGCGATGAGCAGCACCGCGGCGGGGATCGCGAGCAGCGGCGGCGTCTGGTCGAGGAAGACCGCGGCGATCAGCGCTGCGCCGGGGATCTCCAGCAGGATCGTCAGGCTCAGCACCGTGGGGCTGATGGAGCGCAGCACGACGTTGAACAGCGAGTGCCCGAGCAGCTGGGCGCCGGCGGTGATGGCGACCAGCTTGAGCCAGTCCTCGGCCTCGTAGCCGGCCAGCGCCTGCCGCCCCAGCAGGCAGATCGGCAGCATCACCAGCGCGCAGGTCGAGTAGCAGAGGAACGTGTACGTCGTCGTCGAGACGCTGCGGCGGACCTCGGCGCCGGCCACCATGTACGCCGCCGCGAAGGCGCCGCCGGCGATGGCCAGCGCGTCGCCGAACAGGGCCCGCCCGGACAGCTGCAGGTCGACGCCGGTGAGCAGCACGGCGCCGCTGATGGCGACGCCGATGCCGATCCACACGGGCCGGCCGACGGGGGCGCCGCGCAGCCCGGACAGCAGCGCCGCCCACACCGGCTGCGTCGCGACCAGGGCGGTGGCGGACGCGACGCTGGTGTAGTCGAGCGCCGGGATCCAGGTGCCGAAGTGCGCGGCCAGCAGGACGCCGGCCAGCAGCGCCCAGCGGCGCTCGCGGCGGTCCAGGTGCCGGAGCTCGGCACGGCAGGTGGCCAGCACGACCGGGAGCAGGACGCCGGCGGCCATGGCGTTGCGCCAGAAGGCGATCGCGAGCGCGGGTACCGCGGTGGCGGCCATGAGCGGGCCGCTGGTGCTGACCGCGAACAGCGCGATCGTCACGAGGACCGCGTCCGTGCCCTGCGGCCGCGCGTCGCCGGGGACGGCGGCGTACGTCTTGGCCGGCGCGCTCACCGGGCCGAGTCTGGCACCCTCACCTGCGTGACCTCCCCGACCCTCGTCGCCGAGGCGACCCGCCGGTCCGGCGTCGTGTGGGTCGGCGGCGCGCTGCTGTGGCACGTCTGGCACGACGGGGCGATGTACGTCGTCGGCGGCGGCCCGGAGCAGGACCTGCCGGTGGGTGCGGGAGCCCGGACGGTGGTCACCGTGCGCAGCAAGGCCGCGCAGGCCGGGGTGGTCGTGGAGTGGGCCGCTTCCGTCGACGCCGTCGCGTCCGGGACGCCGCTGTGGGACGAGGTGCTGCCGCTGCTGGCCGCCGAGCGGCTCAACGCCGAGGCCGGGCGGTCCGAGCGCTGGGCAGCCGAGTGCACGGTGCTGCGCTTCACCCCGTCGCCCTGACAGCGCTCGGTCGCGCTGGAGCGGTTCCCGTGCGACGCGCTGGCGTGTCCTGCGGCTACTGCTCCAGAGGGCGGCGGATGCGCCCGGTGGCCACCGGCACCACGCCGCCGCCGACCTGCACC
>JAOPWK010000260.1 GCA_025965735.1 Frankiales bacterium | reverse complement strand
TGCGCGGCGACCAGGCGCCGGTGCTCGCGGCCGTCGGACCGATGCAGTTCGAGGTGGCCGAGCACCGGATGGCGGGGGAGTTCAGCGCGCCCGTCCGGCTTGCAGCCCGAGCCGACCACGACCAGCAACGGCCGCGCGCTGCCCGAGGCGCTGACGACGCAGTCACTGACGACACAGGCACAGCCCAGCGCCGCGCCCAGCGCGCCGGCCGCCCCCGCCTCGCAGGCGCCGTCGCCGCGGCCCAGCGGTGAGGCCGAGCTGCAGGACGACCCCACCGACGTCGACACCAGCAAGCCGAACCACCTCGTCGACGAGAGCGGCGTGCCCGTCTTCGTCGGTCCCGCCACGCTGACCGGCGAGGAGGTCGGCGACGCCGCCGCGACGGTCGACCAGACGACCGGCACGCAGCGCTACGTCTCCATCGACTTCCGGGGCGAGGGCGGCCGCAAGTGGGAGGAGCTCACCGGAGCCGCGGCGTGCAACCCGCCGGGTGACGACAAGCGCCGCGTCGCGATCGTCCTCGACGGCCAGGTCATCAGCAGCCCGCAGGTGGCCGAGGCCGTCCAGTGCAACGTCGGCATCCAGGGCGGCTCCACCCAGATCACCGGCAGCTTCAGCCAGGCTGAGGCCGACGAGCTGGCCATCCTCATCAAGGGCGGCGCGCTGCCCGTCCCGGTCGAGATCATCTCCCGCAGCACCGTCGGCCCGTCGCTCGGCCAGGAGGCGATCGACTCCTCGATCAAGGCCGGCATCATCGGCCTGTCGCTCACCGCGCTGTTCCTGATCGTCGTCTACCGCTTCGTCGGCTTCCTGGCCTCCGTCGCGCTCGCGTCGTACGGCCTCATCTCCTACGGCACGCTCGTCGCCCTCGGCGCCACCCTGACGCTGCCCGGGCTCGGTGGTCTGCTGCTCTCGGCAGGTCTTGCCATCGACGCCAACGTGCTGGTCTTCGAGCGCGCGCGGGAGGAGTACGCCGCCTCGCGCCACAAGCGGCTGCTGCCCTCGCTGGACAACGGCTTCTCCAAGGCGTTCAGCGCCATCGCCGACTCCAACGTCACGACGCTGCTCGCCGCCGGCCTGCTGTTCGTGCTGGCCGCCGGTCCGGTCCGCGGCTTCGGTGTCACCCTCGTCATCGGTGTCCTCGCGTCCGTCGTCTCGGCGCTGCTCGTCACCCGCGTGCTGACGGAGTTCGCGCTGAAGCGCGGCCTGCTCGACAAGCGCCCGCACCTGACCGGCCTCGCCTCGCTCGGCCGGTTCCGCGAGTGGCTGGAGGCCAAGAAGCCCGACCTCATGCAGCACAGCAAGAAGTACCTCGTCGCCTCGGCGATCCTGCTGCTGGTCTGCGTGGCCGGCATGTTCGTGCGCGGCTTCAACTTCGGCGTCGAGTTCACCGGCGGCCGGGTCGTGGAGTTCGCCACGACGCAGGACGTCTCGGTCGGCGAGGCCCGTCGCGCGGTCGAGGAGGCCGGCTTCCCGACGGCGGTCGTGCAGCAGAGCAACGAGGAGAACATCACCGTCCGCACGGCGAGGATCTCCGACGCCGAGGTGGAGGAGGTCCGCACCGCGCTGGCCGAGGTCGGCGGCGAGGCCACCGTCAGCGCCGACGACCTCATCGGGCCGACGCTCGGCGACGAGCTGCGGCAGAAGGCGATCATCGCGCTGGTCATCGCCCTGCTCGCGCAGCTGGCCTACCTCGCGGTCCGGTTCCGCTGGACCTTCGCGGCAGGCACCGTGCTGGCGATGCTGCACGACGTCCTCATCGTGATCGGCATCTTCGCCTGGCTCGGCAAGCCGATCGACGGCGTCTTCCTGGCCGCGGCGCTGACCATCATCGGTGTCTCGGTCAACGACTCGGTCGTCACCATGGACCGCATCCGCGAGACGTGGGCGGCCAACCGCACCCGACCGCTGCGCAGCGTCGTCAACGAGGCCGTCATCGCGACGGCACCGCGCACGATCAACACCGGCCTCGGCGCCATGTTCATCCTCGGCGCCCTGACGTTCCTCGGCGGGCGGTCGTTGACCGACTTCGCGCTGGCGCTGCTGATCGGCCTCGTCATCGGCACGTACTCCTCCGCCTTCGTCGCCAGCCCGCTGATGATGGAGCTCGAGAAGAAGAACAGCGCGCCGCCGCCGATGCCCAAGCGCAAGACCAGCGCCGCCGCCCGCCCGCGGCCCAAGCCGCGCCAGGCGCCGCGGCCCGCACGGGTCTCGCGCGAGGGCGGCACGGTCTAGGGAGGACGAGGGACGAGGAGGACGAGGTGGAGAACGACTTCCAGCTCGTCCTCCTCGTGTCGTGCGCGGTCCTCCTGGTCGCGGTGCTCGCGGTCCGGCTCGCCAGCCGCACGGGCCTGCCGGCCCTGCTCATCTACCTGGCCGTCGGGCTGGTCCTGGGCGAGGCCGGGCTCGGCATCGAGTTCTCCGACTACGCGCTCACCGCCGAGCTCGGGCTGGTCGCGCTGGCGCTGATCCTGGCCGAGGGCGGCCTGACCACCCGCTGGACGACGGTGCGACCGGTGCTGCCGTTCGCCGCCGTCCTTGCCACCGTCGGTGTGGCGGTGAGCGTTGCCGTCGTCGCCGGAGTGGCGTACGCCGTGCTCGGAGTGGACGCGCGCACGGCGGTGATCCTGGGCAGCGTCGTCGCCTCGACGGACGCCGCAGCGGTGTTCAGCGTCCTGCGGCGGCTGCCGCTCAAGAGCCGCATCAGCGCGGCGCTCGAGGCGGAGTCCGGGCTGAACGACGCACCGGTGGTCGTGCTCGTGGTCCTCGCCTCGTCCGACGCGTGGGCCACCACCTCCCTGCTGGAGGGGGTGCTGCAGGTCGTCCTCGAGCTGCTGGGCGGCGCGCTGCTCGGGGTCGTCGTGGGGCGGCTCGGCCGCGAGGTGCTGTCGCGCGCGGCACTGGCCGCCGCCGGCCTGTACCCGCTGGCGACGGTCGCGCTGGCGCTGCTGGCCTTCGCCGCCGGCGAGAACCTGCACGTGAGCGGCTTCCTGGCCGTGTACCTCGCCGCGCTCGTCCTCGGGAACAGCCCGCTCCCGCACCGCAGGGCGGTGCTCGGCTTCGCCTCCTCCACCGCGCTGCTGGCCGAAGCGGGCCTGTTCGTGCTGCTCGGCCTGCTCGCGTCCCCGGCCCGGCTGCTGCCGGCCCTGCCGGAGGCGCTGCTCATCGGCGCGGCGGCGACCTTCGTGGCGCGGCCGCTGGCGGTGATGGTGTCGGCGGCGCCCTTCCGCCTGCCGTGGCGGGAGCAGGCCTTCCTGTCCTGGGCCGGCCTGCGCGGGGCGGTGCCGATCGTCATCGCCACCATCCCGGTCACCGAGGGGCTCCCGGGCGCGACCCGCGTCGTCGACGTGGTCTTCGTCCTCGTGATCGTCTACACGCTGGTGCAGGCCCCGACCCTGCCCTGGGTCGGACGCAGGCTCGGCGTCGTCGACAGCGGCCGCGCCGTCGACGTCGAGGTCGAGACCGCGCCGCTGGAGCAGATGCGGGCGGACCTGCTCCAGCTCACCGTCGCGCCGGGCTCGCGGCTGCACGGGGTGTACGTGGAGGAGCTGCGCCTGCCGCCGGGCGCGCAGGTCACGCTGATCGTCCGCGACGGCAAGAGCCTCGTGCCTGGGCCGTACACCCACTTCGTCACCGGCGACCAGGTGCTCGTCGTGGCGACCAGCGCGGTCCGCGACGCCGCCGAGGCGCGGCTGCGGGCGGTCGCGCGCGGCGGCAAGCTGGCCCGCTGGAACGGCGAGACCGGTGGCTGAGTTGCACCTCGTAGACACCCCCTGACCCGTCTGGAGCCCCTGCTGTGTGGAGCCTGCGCAAGCCCGAGATGCCGACTCGCGAGACCGCGCTGCCCGGCCGTCCCACGCCGATGTCCGTCCCCGCGAAGCACGAGGTGCTCGGCACGCCCATGACCGGCCCCTGGCCCGAGGGCAGCGAGGTGCTGTACGTCGCGATGGGCTGCTTCTGGGGCGCCGAGCGCATCTTCTGGCAGATCCCGGGCGTTCTGGCGACGGCGGCCGGCTACGCCGGCGGCTTCACCGAGAACCCCACCTACGAGGAGACCTGCACCGGCAGGACCGGCCACACCGAGGCCGTGCAGGTGGTCTACGACCCGAAGCAGGTCGACGTCGACGTGCTGCTCAAGGCGTTCTGGGAGAACCACGACCCGACCCAGCTCAACGGGCAGGGCAACGACCACGGCACGCAGTACCGCACCGCGATCTACCCGACCACCGAGGCGCAGCTGGCGGCGGCGCAGGAGTCCCGCGAGCGCTACCAGGCGGCGCTGACCGCCCGCGGGTACGGCGAGATCACCACCGAGATCAGGCCGTTCAGCGACGCCGGTCCCTGGTACTACGCCGAGGCCTACCACCAGCAGTACCTGCACAAGAACCCCGGCGGCTACTGCAACCACGGCTTCTGCCAGGTGGCGTACGACCGGCAGGGCTCGACGGGAGTGTCGGTCTAGGCGCACACTCGCGCCATGACCAACCCGTACTCCGTGCCGCTCGAGGACCTCGACGCCGTCCACGTGACGGGAGCCGAGCTGGTGGAGGAGCAGCAGTTTCCGCTGCGCTGGGCGGTTGGTGGCGGCGCCGCCCTGCTCCCGTTCGGCGACGGGATGGCTGACGCCGACGGGGACTAGCGCTCGCCCTTGACGGTCAGGCGCATCCGGAACGTGCTGCTGTCGTCGTCACCGCTGCCGCTGATCCCCAGCGCCTGCAGGGGTTCCGCGTCCTCCGGCACGTCCTGCCCCGCGAGCTCGAGCGCGCGGGCGAGGTCGACGTACAGCAGGTAGCCGGCGTCCTCCGCGTCCGGCACGGCCTCGCGGAACACGTCGCTGTCCCCGAGCCCTCTACCGTCCTCGACCCGCTGCAGCGCCTCAGGGTTGCTGCCGACGACGACGCCGTCCTCGGTCTTGCGCAGCACCGACGCCGGTCCTTGGCCCGAGGCCAGCGCGGTGACCTTCTCCCAGACCGCGTACGCCGCGTCCGGGTCCTCGCTGCGGGTCTGCAGCACGAAGTCGCGCTCGCTGAGCGCCGCGGCCACGGTCTCGTCGCCGAGCAGGGCCCGCAGGTCGTCGGGCAGGTCGAGGCCGAGCTCGCGGGCTGTCGCGACGATGCCGAGCGGGTCCTCGTCGCCGTACACCGTGCCGAACAGCTCCGCCAGCCCTGAACCGAGGTGGGTGACCGACAGCGCGCCGATCGTGTCCTCCGGCAGGTCCTGCACCAGGCCGCTGCCCTTGCCGCCGCCGACGGGTTGCTCGACCTGGAACGGCGACTCGAGGTCGAGGGCCTTCCCGACGACCTCCACGTGATCGTCCCCGACGTGGAGGCCGGCGACGAAGGTGCCGCCGAGCGCCACGTCGGTCTCCAGGCCGTACGCCTGCGCCGCCTCGTCGCGGGCCTCCTGCGGCAGCGCGTCGTGCACGGCGCCGAGGTCGGCCCACACGGTGACGATCTGGTCGCCGTCCAGCGCGTCCACGCCCTCGCCCCACGCCGGGCTGTCGGCGAGCACCTGCTCGCCCTCGGCGGCCGCGTCGACCGTCTCCTGCGAGCTGCCCACGAGCACGTAGTCGGCCTTCGCGGAGAAGGCGAAGAAGGTCTCGTCGCCGCCGCCGAACGCGTCGCTCCGCAGCGCCGCCTCCGCCTCCTCCCGGTCGGTGTAGGCGATGGCCACCAGCGGTTGCGGCTCCTCGGCGCCGGGGACCAGGGCCGCCCCGACGCGGTCGCCGATCCAGGGCTTGACGTCCTTCTCGTCGTCGAGGTCACCGGCGTCGCCGAGCAGCGCCGTGAGCAGCTGGTCCTTGACGCCGTCCTCGTCCTTCACCTCGCGCGCGACCGCGGGGAACCGCTTGGCGAGCCGGTAGACGGCCACCTTCTGCCCGGCCGCGGGATCGAGGTCCAGCGTGACCAGCCCGAGCGCGTCCGCGGGCAGCACGTCCTCGGGCTGCGCCCCGCCGCCGCCCAGCAAGGCGGCCACGGCGACGGCGCTGCCCGCGACGGCGAGCGCTCCGGCACCGACCAGCCCCACGGCCAGGCTCCCGAGGCGCCGGGTGCGCCGGGCAGGCTCCGGTGAGCCGAGGACGTCGTACGCCGCAGGCATCGAGGGCTCAGGGGTCGTCATGACGGCTCGTCTCGCGCAGCGGGCTGCGGCTCGTCCGCAGCGACGGCAGCCTGCCAGGTGGGAACGGTCCTGTCCGGGCCTGTGGAGAAGGCCGACTAGGGCCCGGCCCACTCCAGCAGGAGCAGCGTCGCGTCGTCGCGCAGCCGGCCACCCTGGAACTCCAGGCAGCCGTGCACCAGTCGGCGCAGCACCTCCGAGGGCAGCAGCCCGGAGCCGCTCTCGCGCACGAAGACGTCGGCGAGCCGGTCGCTGCCGAACTCCTCGCCCTCGGGCGAGCGCGCCTCGACGACGCCGTCGGTGTAGAGCAGCACCCGGTCGCCGGGCTGCAGGGACAGCTCGGTGGGCTCGGCCCGCTCCGTTCGGCCCAGCAGGCCGAGGCCGAGGGGCAGGCTGCCGGGCACGTCCGGGTCCGGCAGCGGGCTGCCACCGCGCAGGACGAGCGGCGAGGGGTGCCCGCCGCTGACCCAGCGCAGGGTGCCGGTGCGCACGTCCAGCTCGCCGGCCACGGCGGTGACGAAGGTGTCGCCCATGAGGCCGGCGACCGCGGCCTCCATGCTCGACAGCAGCCGGTCGAGCTGGACGCCGCTGCGCCGGGCGTGCCGGTAGGCGTTGACGGCCAGCCCGGCGATGACGCTGGAGGGCAGGCCGTGGCCCATGGCGTCGAACACCGCGAACGACAGCGTCGAGCCGTTCAGCGCGTAGTCGAAGCAGTCGCCGCCGACCTCGTACGCCGGCTCCAGCAGCCCGGCGACGGTGGTGCCGCCGCAGGAGAACGTCAGCGGCGGCAGCAGCGCCCACTGCATCTCCGCGGCCAGATCCATGTCCTGGCGTCGGCGCTGGAGGTGGAAGCGGTCGCAGTACGACGCGGAGGCCAGCACGAGCAGCGCCGCCACCAGGCCGAGCTCCTCGGCGAGGCCGCGGTCGCTCTCGTCCAGGACGTCGACCGTGAGGCCGAGCACCCCGAGGCGCTCTGCCCGCTCGCTGACCGGCACCCAGACCTGGGTGCTGCCGTCCTGCGGCGCCTCCAGCAGCGACTGGGTGCTGAAGCAGCGGCCGGCCATCGTGCCGTGCACCGAGGCGGGCAGGACCGGGCTGCCGCCGTCGAGTCGCTCGGGCGTCGGCTGGAGGACCTGCTGCTCGTAGTCGATCAGGTAGAGCACCAGGTCGCGTCCGCCGATCAGCCGGGCGCCCTCGGCGAGCAGGCTGACGACGTCGTCCGGCGGCGTGTGCTGCGCGTCGCGCAGCAGGCGCGCGAGCGCGTGCACGGTCGTCAAGCGTCCCCCGGTCCCGTTCTCTGAGCCGTGATCATGCCGCGTGCCCGCCCCGGGCCGCAGCCGAACACGCAGATCAGTGCCGTGGCACCCTCGACAGGTGCCCCTGACCCGGAACGCCGCACTCGTGGGCGGGGTGGGCGTCTGGGTCCTGGTGGTCCTGGGGCTGGACACCGGCGCGTCCCTGCTGGAGCAGCGACTGCTCGGCGTCGGCACCTGGCTGTGCCTGCTGTGGGCGCTGCACGGCGAGGACCGGGCGACGCGGGTGCAGGTGGGCGTGGTGGTCGCGTACGCCACCGTCATCGAGTACGTCTTCGCCGGCTGGCTCGGCGTCTACGTCTACCGGCTGGAGAACGTCCCGGCCTTCGTGCCGCCCGGCCACGGGCTCATCTACCTGGCCGCGTTCGCCATCGGGCGCAGCGCCTGGGCGCACCGGCACTCGCGGCCGTTCCTCGTCGTGACGCTGGTCGCCGGCGGCTGCTGGGCGCTGTGGGGGATCACCCTGTCCGACCGCCCGGACGCCCTCGGCGCGTTCTGGTTCGGCTGCCTGCTGCTGTTCACGTGGAAGGGGAAGAGCCCGCTGCTGTACGCCGGGGCGTTCCTCGTCGTGAGCTACCTCGAGATCATCGGCACGTCGCTCGGTACATGGGAGTGGCAGCCGTACGACATCACCGGGTACATCACCATCGGCAACCCGCCGAGCGGGATCGCCGGCGGCTACGCCTTCTTCGACGCGGCCGCGCTGTGGGCCACGCCCCGCCTGCTGCGGCGGTGGGACCGGCGCCGTCAGAACCAGTCGGGCGAGGTGTCCAGCGAGGTGGTGTCGAGGGTCTCCAGCAGCGCGAACTGAGCCGCCGTCCGCGGCAACTCCCACCGGAAGAAGTACCGGCCGGCCTGGCGCTTGCCGTCGTAGAAGGCGCCCTGCTTGCCGTCCGCGGCCAGCAGCTGCTCCAGCCAGATCCAGGCCATCACGACGTGCCCGACGGCCTCGAGGTAGAGGCTGGCGTTGGCGAGGCTGACCTCGATGTCGCCGGCGCTCCAGATGGCGGTCGTGGTCTTGGCGATCCGCTCGCTGGACTCCTGCAGCTGGCCGGCGAGCTCGGCCAGCTCGCCACCGGTCTCGCGCGCCTTGCTGATCGTGCGGTCCATCGTGGTGGCCAGCAGCTGCAGGCCGGCGCCGCCGTGCATGACCATCTTGCGACCGAGCAGGTCCAGGCCCTGGATGCCGTGGGTGCCCTCGTGGATCGGGTTGAGGCGGTTGTCGCGGTACAGCTGCTCGACGGGGTACTCGCGGGTGTAGCCGTAGCCGCCGTGCACCTGGATCGCCAGGCTGTTGGCCTCCAGGCACCACTGCGACGGCCAGCTCTTGGCGATCGGGGTGAGGACGTCGAGCAGCAGCAGGGCGTCCTTGCGGTCCTGCTCGCTGGCGCCGGTCTGCTCCTCGTCGAGCAGCCGGCCGCAGTAGAAGTTCAGCGCCAGAGCGCCCTCGACGTAGGACTTCTGCGCGAGCAGCATCCGCTTGACGTCGGCGTGCTGGATGATCGGCACCTGCGGGCTGGCGGGGTCCTTCGCCCCGACCGGGCGCCCCTGCGGGCGCCCCTTGGCGTAGTCCAGCGCGTGCAGGTAGCCGGTGTAGCCGAGCGCGGTGGCGCCGAGTCCGACGCCGACGCGCGCCTCGTTCATCATGTGGAACATGTACTTGAGCCCCTGGTGGGGCTCGCCGACGAGGAAGCCGACCGCGCCCGCCCGGCCGCCCGGGGTGTGCTTGCCCTCGCCGAAGTTCAGCAGCGTGTTGACGGTCCCGCGGAAGCCCATCTTGTGGTTCAGGCCGGCCAGCACGACGTCGTTGCGCTCGCCGGTCTCCACGACCACCTTGGGCACGATGAACAGCGAGATGCCCTTCACCCCGGCGGGTCCGCCAGGGATCTTGGCCAGCACGAGGTGGACGATGTTCTCGGTCAGGTCGTGGTCGCCGGCGCTGATCCACATCTTGTTGCCGAACAGCCGGTAGGTGCCGTCGTCCTGCGGCTCGGCGCGCGTGGTGACGTCGGACAGGCTGCTGCCGGCCTGCGGCTCGGACAGGCACATGGTGCCGAAGTAGCGGCCCTCCACCATCGGCCGGACGTAGGTGTCGACCTGCTCCTTCGACCCGTGCGCGAGCAGCAGGTTGGCGTTGCCGATCGTCAGGAACGGGTAGCTGCTCGTGCCGACGTTCGCCGCCTGGAACCACGCGAACACCGCGTTGCCGATGACCGTCGGCAGCTGCAGCCCGCCGAGGTCCTCGTCGAGCGTGCCGCCGAGCAGCCCGGCGTCGGCGAAGACCTCGAGCGCCCGCTTCACCTCGGGGATGAGGGTGACGCGCTCGCCGTCGAAGGTCGGCTCGTGAGCGTCGGCCTTGCGGTTGTGCGGCGCGAAGTGCTCGGTCGCGATCTGCTCGGCCAGGCCGAGGACGTCGTCGAAGGTCTCGCGGCTGTGGTCGGCGTGCCGCGCGCGCGACGTCAGGCTCAGGACGTCCAGCCACTCGTACAGCAGGAAGTCGAGGTCGCGGCGGTTCAGCAGCAGGCTGGGCATCGGCCGAGCCTAGGTCCGTCGCTCCAGCTCCGCGTCCACGGCCGCGAGGTCGTCGCGCAGCCGCGCGGCGTCCTCGAAGCGCAGGTCTGACGCTGCCGCCGCCATGGCCTGCTCTGCCCTCCGCCGCTGCTCCTGGAGCTGCGCGATGGTGCGGTTGGCCAGCTGCACGGCGCTCGTGCCGATGAGCGTCGCGCCGTCCTCGGTGAGCATCGGCTGGCGCTCCGGCGCTCCGCCGATGTGGTGGTGCCGGCCGGTCTCGTCCTGCTTG
This sequence comes from Frankiales bacterium, assembly GCA_025965735.1. Lineage (GTDB taxonomy): Bacteria > Actinomycetota > Actinomycetes > Mycobacteriales > SCTD01 > SCTD01. The sequence goes on along the minus strand of JAOPWK010000260.1, from coordinate 9,853 downwards.
TAGGTGCGGGCGCGCTTGCGCACGAGGTCGCGCGCGCTCGGCTTCTCCTCGCTCACGCCGGCACAGGGGCGTCGGCCTCGACCGGCTCGAGCCGGGCCAGCACGGCGACCGCCAGCAGCACCACCACGCCGCCGACGACCTGCAGCGGACCCAGCCGCTCGCCCAGCACCAGGGCGGCGGCGCCGATGCTCACCACCGGCTCGAACGTGCTGATGACCGCGGTGTCCGACGGTCCGAGCAGGGCGAGCGCGGCGAAGAAGGTCGCCACCGCCACCACCCCGCCGATCAGCGCGACGCCGCCGAGCGCGAGCCAGGCGCCGGGGGCGCTGGGCAGCTGCGGCCGGGTGACCGCGGCCAGCACCGCCATGACGGCGGCCCCGGCCAGCAGCACGGTGGCGGACATGGCGAACGGCCCCACGCCGCGGACCCGGCTGCCGACCAGGATGTACGTCGCGTAGACCAGCGCCGAGCCGAGGCCGAGCGCGATGCCCAGCCCCTGGCCTCCCTCGACCGGGCCGATGGTCAGGACCGTGCCGACCGTCGCGACGCCCACCGCGAGCAGGGCCAGCGGACGCGGCCGGTCGCGCAGCAGCACGGCGCCGAGGACGACCACCAGCGCCGGGTAGAAGTACAGGAGCAGGCTGGTGAGGCCGGCGCTGATGCGCTCCAGCGCGAAGAAGTAGCAGAGCGACATGCCCACGTAGCCGATCCCGCCGAGGGCCAGCAGCATGCCGAGCGGACGCCCGGTGGGTAGCGGCTCCCGCCGGGCCCGTGCCAGGACGAGCAGGACGGCGGCAGCGATGGCGAAGCGCACGGACAGCACGCCGATCGGCTCCGCGCCGTCGTCGTAGACGACCTTGGTCAGCACCGGCATGACGCCGAACGACGCGGCGCTGACGAGGGCGAGCCCGACGCCCAGCAGCCGTCGGCGGCGCACCTCGTCGGTCACCCTCGCGACGCTAGCGCGCGGCGTGGCTCCCGGGCCGGGAGCCTGGGGGTCCCTACCTTCGGGGCATGGCAAGAGGGCGGCACGTGCGACGGTCCGGGCTCTTGGCGCGACTGTGGCCGCAGCGCCGGCGACGGGCCTTGGCGCTGGAGCGCGAGGTGGCTCGCCTCCGGGCGCTCGCCGACCTCACCGCCGCGGCCTCCAGTGCGGCCCTCGTGCGTGCCGGGTCCGCCTCGCACGCTGCCGTCGGTGCGGAGCTGCGCGCGGTGCGGGCCGAGGCAGCGCTGGCCGCCGCCCGCGACGAGGTGGCCGCCCTCCGCGCCGACCTGGCGGCGCTGCGCGAGGAGCTCGTGTGGGCGTTCGCCGCGCGGGCTGCGGAGCCGAAGGTGCTCGACCTGCGGGACTCGGCGACCGCCTAGGAGTCGTTGCGCATCAGGCCGAAGACAGCGCCGTCCGGGTCGCGCACGATCGTGCAGGAGCCGCCGGGGAAGGTCGTCAGCGGCAGCACGACCTCGCCACCCAGCGCCTGCGCCTGCTCCGCCTTGGCGCCGGGGTCAGCGACGGTGAAGTACGGCAGCCAGCCGGTCGTCCCCTGCGACAGGTCGGCGCAGCCGGGGACCGAGGTGCCGCCGGACAGGAGCTCGACGTAGGTCTCGCTGACGCTGGCCTGCCAGTCCAGGACCTCGGCGTAGAAGCCCACGGCGGCGGAGGGCTGCGCGGCGGTCAGCTCGAACCACACCGGTGCACCGACCTCCCCGAACACCTGCGCGCCGATGTGCTGCCGGCCTGCCAGACACCGAAGACGGCGCCTCCGGGGTCGACCAGCACCGCCATGCGGCCGAGCTCGGCGACGTCCATCGGAGGCGCGAGCACGGTGCCGCCTGCCTGCTCCGCGCGGGCGACCGTCTTGTCGGCGTCGTCGCTGGCGACGTAGACCGTCCAGGTCGGCGGCTGACCGGGCGCCATGAGCGGCATGAGGCCGGCCACCTGGTGCTCCCCGAGCAGGAAGCTGGCGTAGCCGCCGAACTCCTCCTGCGGTGCGGTCGCCGTCCACCCGAGCAGCGGCCCGGAGGCGGCGCTGGCCGCCGGGTCGGGGCTGCTCAGGTCGGCCCAGCACATCTCGCCGGCGGCGTACGTGGTCTTCGTGGTCCTCGGGACTCCTGGTCGTCGCGGCCGTCCGGCCCCGGGGTGGCGCGGCCGTACCCGCCCTAGTTGCTGCGTGCAACTATCAACTTGCACGCAGCAACGAGGTGTCGCGGCGGCTCTACGAGGTGAACGTCATCGCGCCCTTCGTGCTCGTGACCGCCGCTTAGCAGGGCGCTGCGGGCTGCGGTGCCCGGCTGCGTCGTCAACGTGTCCAGCCTGGCCGGCGTGCGGCCGGTCGGCAGCTCCATCCCCCATGCCGGGAGCAAGGCGGCGCTGAACCACACGACCCGGCTGATCGCCGCGACGCTCGGCCCGGACGTGCGCATCAACGCCGTGGCGCCGGGACTGGTGGACACCCCCTGGACGGCCGACGTGGCGGAGGTCGTGATGGGCCTGGTGCGGTCGGAGGACGTCACCGGTGAGGTGGTCGTGGTGGACGGCGGCCTGGGGTTGCGCGGACCCGGTGTGCGGCTGCTGGCGCGGGGAACGGTCTGCGCATGACCTCACCTGACGACGGCAAGATCGAGGACGACAAGGACGAGGCGGCGGGCAACGCCGGAGCGCTGGCCGCGGCCTCGCAGGACGGCAGCGACACCGACCCGCTCGGCCCGCTGAACCGCGTGACCGAGGACGACTCCTAGCGCGAGAGCGCCCTCAGCACGTCCTCGTGCAGCAGGCCGTTGCTGCACACCGCGCTGCCGCCGTCCGGACGTGCCGCCCCTGACAGGTCGGTGAAGCGGCCGCCGGCCTCCTCGACCACGACCTGCAGCGGCGCGAGGTCCCACAGCGAGACCTCGGGCTCGAAGCTCGCGTCGACCGCGCCCTCGGCCACCATGACGTGCGACCAGAAGTCGCCGTACGCGCGGGTCCGCCAGACGTCGCGGGACAGCTGCAGCAGGCCGGGCAGCCGTCCCTGCTCCTCCCAGCCGGTGAGGGAGGAGTACGCCACCGAGGCGTCCTGCAGCGTGGCCACCGCGCTGACCTGCAGACGGCGGGCCTGCGCGAGCGAGCCGCCGGTGTGGGCGCCGAGGCCGCGGGCGGCCCACCAGCGGCGGCCGAGCGCCGGAGCGCTGACGACGCCGACGGTGACGACGCCGTCCTCCTGCAGCGCGACCAGCGAGGCCCAGACCGGGACCCCGCGCACGAAGTTCTTCGTTCCGTCGACCGGGTCGACGACCCACCGGCGCGGTCCGGTGCCGGTCTCGCCGTCCTCCTCGCCGAGCACCGCGTCATCCGGTCGCCGACTGGCCAGCAGGCGCCGGATCGCCTGCTCCACAGCCACATCCGCATCGCTCACCGGTGTGAGGTCGGGCTTGCTCTCGACGACCAGGTCCAGGGCGCCGAAGCGGTCCAGCGTGATGGCGTCGGCGGCATCGGCGAGCTCGTGCGCCAGCGCCAGGTCGTCCTCGAGGCTCATGCCGGTCCCAGGACCAGCGAGCCGTTGTGGCCGCCGAAGCCGAACGAGTTGCTGATCGTCGGGCCGGGCTCCCAGCCGCGCGGCTCGAGCACGACGTCGACCTCCAGCGCCGGGTCGACCTCTGTCGTGCCCATGGTCGGCGGCAGCTCGCGGTGCACGAAGGAGAGCAGCACGCTGGCGGCCTCCAGCGCCCCGGCCGCGCCCAGTCCGTGACCGGTCACGCCCTTGATGCTCGACACCGGCACCGCACCCGGACCGAAGACGGTGGTCACGGCGGCGGCCTCCGCGGCGTCGTTGAGCGGCGTCGAGGTGCCGTGAGCGTTGACGGCGCGGATGTCGGAGGCCTGGAGCTCCGCGTCGTCGAGGGCCAGCCGCATGCAGGCCGCTGCGCCGGCACCGCCGGGGGAGGGGGCCGTGATGTGGTGGGCGTCGCAGGTGGAGGCCGCCCCCAGCACCTCGCCGTAGACGCGGGCGCCGCGGGCGAGCGCCGCTTCGCGCTCCTCGAGCACGAGGACGGCGGCGCCCTCCGCGATGCAGAAGCCGTCGCGGCCGCTGTCGAACGGTCGTGACAGCCCGGTCTTCGACAGCGCGGTCATGATGGTGAACGCCGCGACCGTGGTCGGCGTCATGGAGGACTCCGCCCCGCCGGCGAGGACGACGTCGCAGCGGCCGTCGGCGACCATGCGGGCGCCGGCGGACACAGAGTGGGTGCCCGCCGCGCAGGCCGTGGTCAGCGTCTCGGAAGGACCCTGGAACCCGTACCGCAGGGACACGGCGGCGGCGCCGGCGTTGGGCATGACCATCGGGATGGTGAACGGCGAGACGCGTCCCGGTCCGCGGGCGGCGAGGACGCCGACCTGGGTCTCCAGGGTGCCGACACCGCCGATGCCGGTGCCGAGCTGCACGCCCACGCGCGTCGCGTCGACGTCCGGCACGTCCCCGCAGTCGTCCAGCGCCATCTGCGCAGCGGCCACGGCGAAGTGGGTGAACCGGTCCAGGTGCCGAGCCTCCTTCCCCGACAGGTACGGCGAGGGGTCGAAGTCCTCGACCGTCCGCTCGCGCCGGTCCGCCGGGGGCGTCTGGAGGCCCTTCCAGAAGGCGTCCAGCCCGATGCCGGCGGGGGACACGACGCCGATACCGGTGACGACGACCCGGCGCGGTGCGGGTGCGGCGCGCACGGCTCAGGCCTGCTTCGTGGTCGTGCGGACCAGCCGGCGCACCAGCTCGTCGACCATCCCGTACGTCCGCACGTAGCCCCAGGCGTCCTCGGGCAGGGCGATCCCGAACGCGTCCTCGATCGTCATGCCCCACTCGATCGCCGCCAGGCTGTCGATGCCGAGGTCGTCGCCCAGCAGGGCGTCGGGGCGCAGCTCGGCGGGGCTCACGCCGAGCTGCTCGGCGGACAGGTCCAGCAGCCGAGAGGACAGGTCGGCGGGGGTCGTCACGACGCCGCAGCCTATGGCGGTGCTGGCAGGATCGCCGTGTGAGCACCGCCTTCGTCTTCCCGGGGCAGGGCTCGCAGCGCCCCGGCATGGGGGCGCCCTGGGCGGGCTCCGCCTGCTGGTCACTGGTGGAGGAGGCCTCCGACCTGCTCGGCCGCGACATGGGGCGGCTGCTGCTGCAGGCCGACGCCGAAGAGCTGCGCGCCACCCGCGAGGCGCAGGTGACGACCTTCCTGGTGTCGCTGCTCGTGTGGGAGACGTTGCACGACCTGCCGGACGTCGCTGTCGTGGCCGGCCACTCGCTGGGGGAGTTCACCGCGCTGGTCGCGGCGGGGGTGCTCACCTGCGACGACGGCCTGCACCTCGTCGGCGAGCGCGGCGCTGCCATGCAGGAGGCTGCCGACGCCGCCCCCGGGACCATGGCGGCGGTGCTGGGGCTGGAGGACGACGCGGTCGCCGCGGCCCTCGTGGGCGTCGAGAGCGTGTGGCCGGCCAACTACAACGCGCCGTCGCACGTCGTCGTCTCCGGCACGGGCGACGGAGTGGCTGCGGGTGGTCAGGTGCTCAAGGCGTCCGGCGCGCGTCGGGTGCTGCCGCTCCCGGTGGGCGGCGCCTTCCACACGCCGCTCATGGAGCCGGCCCGCCGGCGCCTCGACGTGGCGCTGCGCGAGGTCACCTTCGCCGAGGCAGCCGTGCCGGTGCTGTCCGCGGTGACCGCCCTGCCTTACGACGACGACCCGGCCGCCGCGCTGTCCCAGCAGCTGACCGCGCCGGTCCGGTGGCGCCAGGTGCTGGAGGCGCTGCCGGCCTACGGCGTCGACCGCGTCGTCGAGCTGGGGCCCGGCGGCGTCCTCACCGGGCTGGTCAGGCGCACGCTCCCGGGGGTGCAGGCGGTGTCGATCGCGAGCCCGGCCGACCTGGCGCTGCTCGACTAGGTTCGCGCCATGGAGCGCGCTGAGGTGTTGCAGGTCCTGCGGGACAAGGCCGTCGAGATGCTCGAGGTCGAGGCCGAGCAGGTGCAGGAGGACAAGTCCTTCGTCGACGACCTGCAGGTCGACTCGCTGTCGCTCGTGGAGTTCACGATGGAGCTGGAGGACACGCTCGGCATCGAGCTGCCCGAGGAGGAGCTGACCGACGTCAAGACGATCGGCGCCTTCGTCGACGTCATCCTCGCGAAGACCAACGCCGCGTAGGTGGGCCTGCTCGCGGGCAAGCGGCTGCTCGTCACCGGAGTCCTGACCGACCGCAGCATCGGCTTCGCCACCGCACGCCTGGCCGTCGAGCAGGGCGCGACGGTGGTGCTGTCCTCGTTCGGCCGGCCGATGTCGCTGACCCGGCGGGTCGCCAAGCGACTGCCCGGCTCGCCGCCGGTGGTGCAGCTGGACGTGTCGTCGGAGCAGGACCTCGGCGCGCTGCCCGCACGACTCGGTGAGCACGTCGACGGGCTCGACGGGGTGGTGCACGCGATCGGCTTCGCTCCGCCCTCTGCCCTGGGCAGCGGCCTGCTCGACACCTCCTGGGAGGACGCCGGCACGGCGCTGCAGGTCTCCACCTGGTCCTACGCCGCGCTCGCCCGCGCCTGCAGTCCGCTGCTCTCGCAGAGCTCGTCGTACGTCGGGCTGACGTTCGACGCGCGGGTGGCCTGGCCGTCGTACGACTGGATGGGCGTCGCCAAGGCCGGCCTGGAGTCGGCGAACCGCTACCTGGCAAGGGATCTCGGGCCGCGCGGTGTCCGGGTGAACCTCGTGGCCGCCGGACCGGTGCGGACGATGGCGGCCAAGAGCGTCCCCGGCTTCGCTGCGTTCGAGGACGTCTGGGACAGCCGCGCGCCGCTCGGCTGGGACGTCGACGACGCCGAGCCGGTGGCCAAGGCGTGCGTGGCGCTGCTGTCGGACTGGTTCCCCAAGACGACAGGATCGGTCGTCTACGTCGACGGCGGCTTCAGCGCGGTGGGGGTCTAGAACCTAGGCTCGCCCCGTGACCACCGCGACCTCGACCCCGCCGGTGGAGCTGGCCCGCTCCCTCGCCGACGAGCTGATCCGGCCGGCCGCCGAGCAGGTCGACCGCACCGTCGTGCCGCGCGCCCACCTGGACGCCTGGGGCGCCGCCGGGCTGCTCGGGCTGGCCGGTCCGACGGCGTACGGCGGGGCCGGAGCACCGCCGCACGTCGTGCGCGAGGTGACCGAGGTCCTGGCCGGTGCGTGCGGCGCGACGTGGTTCGTGGCCACGCAGCACGCGATGCCGCTGGCCACCGTCGCGGCCAGCAAGAACGAGACGCTGAAGGAGCGGCTGCTGCGCGGGATGTGCACCGGCTCGGTCCTGTCCGGCGTCGCCGTCGCGCAGCTGCGCCGCCCCGGCACTCCGGCTGTGACGGCCATGCGGACCGAGACAGGCTGGCGCTTCGACGGCCACGTCGGCTGGATGACCAGCTGGGGGATCTGCGACGTCTTCCTGCTCGGCGCGGTGAGCCCTGACGGCGACGTGGTGCTCGCGATGGTCCCGGCGCGCGACGGCGAGGGCCTCACCGCGTCCGCTCCGATGGAGCTGGCGGCGATGCAGGCCACCGTGACGGTGACCCTCGACCTGTCCGGCTACGTCGTCGCGGACGCGGACGTCGCCTCCGTCGTGCCGCTCGCGGACTGGCTGGCCGTCGACGCGGCGAAGACGGCGAACCCGAGCCCGCACACGTTCGGCCTCCAGCGCGAGATCGTGCGCCGGCTGGCCGAGACCGCGTCCACGCGCGACGACGGCACCGCCGCAGCGCTGGCGCAGCAGCTCGGACGGGAGGGCGAGCGGCTGCGCCGGGTGGCGTACACGCTCATCGACGACGTGCCGGCGATGGAGCAGGTCGAGGACCGGCTGTCGGTGCGGGCGGCGTCGCTGGAGCTGGTGGTGCGCACGGCGACGTCGCTCATCGCCGCGACCGGCGGGTCGGCCATGGCGGCAGGCGCGGCGCCCCAGCGGCTGATGAGGGAGGCGGTGTTCCACCTCGTGCAGGCGCAGACCGCGCCGATCCGCGAGGCGACGCTGCAGCTGCTGCGGGAGGCCTCCTAGATGAGGGACAGCCTGCACCTCGTCGACCAGCTCATCGAGGTGGGACGCAAGGCGGTGTCCGCCGGCCTGGTGATCGGCTCCGGCGGCAACCTGTCGGCGCGGCTGCCCGGCGCCGACGAGTGCGTCGTCACCTGCTCGGGCAGCGCGCTGGACGAGCTGACGCCGGAGCAGTTCTCCGTCGTGGGCATCGCCGACGGCGAGGTGCGCGGCGGCCACCCGGTGCCCAGCAGCGAGGTGCCGCTGCACCTGGCCACCTACCGGGTGCGGACGGACGCCAATGCGCTGGTCCACCTCCACCCGCAGACCTCCGTGCTGCTCGACGCCCTCGGCCACCGGATCCGGCTGCTGACGATCGACCACGCGTACTACGTGCGGGAGGTCCGCTCCACGCCGTTCATCCAGGCGGGCACGCCAGAGCTGGCCGAGGCCGGTGCGCAGGCGGTGGCGGACGGCTGCAACTGCGTGATCCTCGGCCACCACGGCTGCTCCGTCGTGGCGGACACCGTGGACCTGGCGTGGAAGCGCGCGAACAACCTCGAGGAGGCGGCGCGGGCGACGCTGACGATGCTGCAGCTCGGCGACACCACGACCGCCTGCCCGCCGTCGTACCTCGACACGATCCGCGCGAAGGAAGCCTCCGCGCGGGCAGGGCACTGAGCGTGCAGCTCGTCGCGGGGCTCGACGTCGGCGGCTCCTCCGTCAAGGCGTGGGTCGCGGACCTCGAGGGGCACGTCCTCGCTGAGGTCACGCGGGGGCTGCCGTCGCTGCGCCCCGCGCCGCACCGGGTCGAGCTGGACCCGCACGCCTGGGAGTCGACCTGCCGCGCTGCCCTGGCCGAGGCCGTCGTCGCGGCGCCTGCCGGCGACTGGCTCGGCGTCACCGTGTCGACGCTGCGCCAGGGCTTCGTGCTGCTGGACCGGGTCGGCGAGGTGCTCGGCAACGGCGTGCTCAACAGCGACCGCCGCGGCGGCCCGTACGCCGGTGTCCTGGCCGGCACGCACGCGCTGACCGGTCACTGGCCCGCACCTGAGCTGACGCTGCCCAAGCTGCTCGCGGTGCGGGCGGAGGAGCCGGAGCGCTGGGCAGCGACGACGCGCGTGCTGTTCCTGCACGACTGGCTCGTCTGGCGGATGTGCGGCGTGCAGGCGACCGAGGCGTCCTACGCCTGCGCGGGCGGCATGGCCGACGTCGCGCGCCGTACCTGGGCAGCAGACCTGCTGCAGGACAACGGGATCGGTCCGTTGCTGCTGGCTCCCGTCGTGGAGGCCGGCACGGTCGTGGGCGAGCTCGGGGAGGGCTGGGGCCTGCCGGCGACGCTCCCGGTCGTGGCCGGCTGCGGTGACACCCAGCTCGCCGCGATGGGCGTTGGCGGCCTCGGCGACGGCGTCGTCACGGTGGTCGCGGGGTCGTCCACGCCGGTGCAGGCGGCGACGTCGCAGCCCGTGCAGGACCCGCTCGGCCGGCCCTGGGTCTCGACGCACGCCGCGCCCGACCTGTGGGCCGTCGAGGGGAACGCCGGCTACCCGGGCACGTTCTCCGGCTGGTGGTCCGGTCTCGCGGGTGACGAGGGCGAGGCGCGCGACCACGGGCTGGTCGCGGTGACGGCCGCGCCCTACTGGGCGCAGGAGACGTGGGAGGTCAAGCCGCCGGTGTCGCTGCTCGGGCTGCGCGCGGACACGACCGCGGCTGACGTGCGGGCAGCGCTGCTCGAGGCGCACGCCTTCGCGGTGCGCGGCAACGTGGAGGACCTCGCCCGCGCGCTCGGTGGGCAGGCGTCGGCGGTCGTCGTGTGCGGCGGTGCGGCGGCGGACGGCCGGCTGCCCGCGCTGCTGGCCGAGGTGCTCGGGC
>JAOPWK010000242.1 GCA_025965735.1 Frankiales bacterium | reverse complement strand
CCCGTGAGGGTGGCTTGGGTGTCCCCGTCCATCGTGTGGTCGTAGCGGAACGGACGGCGGCTGGTGTTGAAGCTGCCGGGCAGCCCCAGGCCGCCGAAGTTCACGACGCCCGCCTTGCTCAGCTCGTCCTGGAACCCGGGCGACGTGCCGTTCTGCGGGAAGATCACGGCGAACGGCTTGTGCTTGGCGATCAGCGCGCGGGCGTCCTGCCGGAAGCAGTCGTCGCTCGGCGGAGACGCCTGGCAGGACGGGCTCTCGTAGACGGCGATCTGGAGCGTGCGCCCCCACAGCTCGTAGCGCTTGGCGATGAAGGCGGCTTCGGCCGCGAGGAACGCGGCGAGCTGGGCCGGCGTGGGCTGCACCCCTGTGCTGCCCAGCGCGCCCTGCACGGCGGCGTTCTGCTTGACGCGGTAGTAGACGACGGAGATCGACGTCTTGGTGACGCCGGGGTAGGTCGCGCCGCCGTTGTCGCCCCCTGCGAACTTCGGCTGGCACGGGGGAGCGGCGATGAAGCCGGGGAGGGCGAACTGCCTGCCGTCGCGGCAGTGGCCGGTGTCGCCGCTCGCTGCAGTCCCTTGCGCTGCGCCGGGTGTCGCACCGGCTCCGGCGCTCCCGGCCGCGCCGGTCGGCGCTCCCGCCGTCGTCGTGCCCGGGGCCGGTCCCGGAGCCGCTCCTGCGGCGCCCGGCGCGAGCGGGTCACCGGCCGCGCCCGGGACGGAGGACGCACCGGAACCGGCGTCGAAGGGCGCGAACGAGGACCCGGCGCTGTGCTGCGAGCCCCGCGACGGGGCGATCGCCACGAGCAGGAGCAGGGTCGAGGCCAGCAACCAGGCGGGGGCGTAGCGGCGGTACGGCACGTGGGTCCTTCGTCGTGTGAGGCGAACCACTATCTGCAGAGCCACTGTCAGTACTTCACGCGCCGCTGTCAAGATGTTGTGACACATTGGTAGACAGAAGTTTGCCTGAGCGGCTCCGCTCCCGGCGCCATCGGAGGTCCTACGCTGAGGACGGTGACCGCCACGCGACGCCCGGACGGGCGGCACGAGCGCTCCACCCGGACGCGTGCGGCGATCGTGGCTGCGCACCGCTCGCTGATCCAGCAGGGCGAGCTGGCTCCGACGACGTCGCGGATCGCGGCGGCCGCCGGCGTCAGCCCGCGCACGCTGTTCGCCCACTTCCCCGAGGTGGAAGCCCTGTTCGCCGCGACAGCCGAGTCGGTGTCACAGGACGTGCTGCTCCTCCGGCGGGCGCCGGACCCGGACCTCCCGCTGGCGGAGCGGCTGGAGCTGTTCCTCGACAACCGAGACGAGATCTACCGCTTCCTGACCCCGTTCTCGCTCTCCGTCCGCATCCGGGAGCAGAGCTCACCGGTGCTGAGCAGCCGGCGGGCCGCCATGGCCGGTCTGAGCCTCGAGGACGTCGCGGCCACCTTCGTACCCGAGCTGGAGCGGCTGCCCGCGCAGGAGCACGACGAGCTCGTGGCCGCCGTCGAGACCTGCAGCACGTGGTCAAGTTGGTACCACCTGCGCGAGGAGCTCGGGCTGCCCGACGACGTGGCTCGACGGATCATGCGCCGGCTCGTCCTGCAGGTGCTCGGAGCGGAGGCGTGAGCTGCTGCACGCCGTCCGGTCCGTCCCTGCCGCCCCGGGAGTGGGCGAGCCGGACCGGGGTGGATAGCGCCCCGATGGTCGACGTCCCGGGCGGCCTAGCCCTGATCGGTGACGAGAGCGGGTGGAGCTACCCCGGGGACGGCGAGGCGCCCGTGCGCCACGTGCCGGTGCAGCCCTTCGGCCTCGACGTCCACGCGGTGTCGAACGCGCGCTTCACGGCCTTCGTGGAGGCGACGGGGCACGTGACCGCGGCCGAGCGGTACGGCTGGTCCTTCGTCTTCGGCGGAGCCCTGCCGGACGACTTCCCCGACACCCAGGGCGTCGTGGGCGCCCCGTGGTGGCGCCAGGTCGAGGGAACTTCGTGGCGTCACCCGGAGGGACCGCCCAGCGACCTGGACGGGCGCGACGACCACCCGGTCGTGCACGTCGGTGCGGACGATGCGGCGGCGTTCGCGGCGTGGGCGGGCAAGCGACTGCCGACGGAGGTCGAGTGGGAGCACGCGGCGCGCGGAGGCAGCGTCACCACCTTCCCGTGGGGCGACGAGCTCGAGCCGCAGGGGCAGCACCTCGCCAACGTCTGGCAGGGCGAGTTCCCCAGCCGCAACACCTGCGCGGACGGCTGGTTCACGACCTGTCCCGTCGACGCCTTCCCGCCGAACGGCTACGGGCTGCACAACATGATCGGCAACGTCTGGGAGTGGACGGCCGACGAGCGGGAGCCCGGGTCCGGGATGCACGTCCTGAAGGGCGGCTCGTACCTCTGCCACGCGTCGTACTGCCGGCGCTACCGTCCTGCCGCCCGCAGCAGCGCCGCGGCCGCCAGCAGCATGGGCAACACCGGCTTCCGGTGCGCCGCCGACCTGAGGAGCACCGCGTGACCACGGCCAGGGCCCAGGTGGACGGGCGGACCGCGCGCCGTGACCGCAACAGCGAAGCGGTGCTCGACGCCGTACGGGAGCTGTTCGTCGAGGGCAACTACACCCCCACGGCGGAGGCCGTCGCGGCCCGCTCCGGCGTGTCGCTGCGCTCGGTCTACCGCTACTTCGAGGACACCGAGGCACTGTTCCGCGCCGCGATCGCCCGCCGGGTGGCGCAGGCCGAGCCGCTGTTCGTCCTCCCCGACCTCGGCGAGGGTGCGCTCGACGACCGGATCGCCCGCCTGGTCGACCACCGGCTCGCGCTCTACGCCGCGCTCGGTCCGGAGGCGCGGGCGGCGGTGCTCCGTGGCCCGTCGGCGCCGCTGGTCAACGAGGCTCTCGACGCCCGGCGCCGCCTGCTCTTCACTCAGCTCGAGGCGCACTTCGCCCCGGAGCTTCGGTCGATCGGCGGCGTGCGCGCCAAGGCGCTGCTGCGCTGCATGGACCTGCTGCTGCAGTTCGAGTCGCTCGAGCACCTGAGTCGGCGCAGCGGCCTGACCCCAGGGAGGGTTCGACAGGTGCTGATCACCGGCACCCGGGCCTTCCTCGCCGAAGCAGAGTAGTGACACGCGTTATGACAATACCGTAGATTGATGGCTCCCAATGAGCCCGGATACCGCTCCGGACTCGACCAAGACAACGACGGCGTCGCCTGCGAGTAGCAGTGCCTGAGGCGAGGAGGCCGCGGTGGGGCGCGGCTAGAGCAAAGCCTGGGCTTGACAGAACCTTCACGGACGACGTGGGACGGGGCCGGATCGGAGCCGACCGCGCCTCGGCCGCTCGACCGCAGAGCCCCTGCTGCGCTGGACTGTTCAGGACGTGCCCGGACTGCTGCGCACGGCGCCGGGTGCACTGTTGATCCGAGAGGGTTCGGGGTTCACGTCCCTGGCGACGCACCCCGTGCCGCGGTCCTCGGACTGGTCCTGCCGGTCCTGGCTGCGCCCCACGGTCTCCCAGCAGGCGCGCGGGATCGCCCCACGGTCGTCATGGATCTCTAGGACACAGGCTCGGGAGCTGACCCGAAGCGGCGTCTCGTGAAGGTCTCGTGAAGTTGGATCACCAGAAGACGACGCCGCGGCCCTGCCCAGTGGGCAAAGCCGCAGGTCAATACGGGTGCGCCGCCAGGGACTTGAACCCCGAACCCGCGGATTAAGAGTCCGCTGCTCTGCCAATTGAGCTAGCGGCGCGTGGTGGTGCAGGCGAAGACGATAGCAGTCCCCGGTCAGGTCTCCTCGGTGGCCGGAGGGCTCGCGCCTGCGCTCAGCGACCGCAGTCCCTCGGCCGCGCGAGCATCGCGCAGCAGCAGCGCGAACTCCTCCGGGTGCAGCTCGGCCAGCGCCTCGGAAGCGGCCCGGCGGGCTCGTCGCTCGCGCACCTCGAGGTCGCCCGAGCCGACGGTGCCCAGCCTCGGCCCGCGCTCGGCCGGCGCCG
>JAOPWK010000157.1 GCA_025965735.1 Frankiales bacterium | reverse complement strand
GCTGGAGCGGCTGGGTGCCGGCGCTGGCCCGCCGGCTGGCGTGGCCGGCCGCGGCGGGCGTGGTGACGCTGGCGGCCTTCGCGTGGTTCGTCCGCCCGGCGGTGCAGGTCGCCCGCGACATCCCGGTCCGCTTCAACCCCGTCGTCGCGCAGCTGCAGGAGTCCGCGGGGCTGCCGGTCGACGTCCCCCGTTCCTACGACGAGGCGACCATGCAGTGGCTGTCGTGGTACCTCGGGCCGGTGTCGCTGGCGCTCGGGGTGCTCGGGCTGGCGTACCTGCTGCACCGCGTGCTCCGCGGGCACGACCCGCGGGCGGCGCCGTTCGTGCTGCTGGCCGTGCTCGTCACGGCCGTGTACGTCTGGAAGCCGGCGATCTTCCCCGTGCAGTACTGGGCGACGCGCCGCTTCCTCCCGGTCAGCTTCCCGGCGCTGCTGCTCGGCGCGGTGCTGCTGTGCCAGCGGCTGTGGGAGCACCCGCCGCGGCAGGGGGCGCACGGCGGCCGGTCGTCCCGCCACATCGGGCAGGTGGCCGCGGCCGTCGGCACCACGGCGGTGCTCGTCTTCCCGCTGGCCCTGCTGCCGGGGGCCACGCTGCCGCGCAACTACGACGGCTTCGAGGGGGCGATCACGACGCTGTGCAACAGCCTGCTGCCCGACGACGTCGTGCTCATCCTGGGCGGCGGAGCGCCCGGCTCGGGGCTGCCGCACGTCGTGCGCGGGCACTGCGGCGTGATCGCGGCCAGCGCGGGAACCGACAGCACACCGGAGGACATCGCGGACGTGGCGGCCGCCGCCCGCGCCGCCGGTCGCCGGTTGGTGCTGCTGTCGGGCAGGGGCGAGCCGGAGCTCGCCCCACCCGGCACGACGCCGTTCCGGCCGGTGTTCGACGTGACGGTGCCGACGACGGCGCTGGAGCTCGCCGGGCGGCCCGACACCGTCTACCCGTACCGCGTCCTGGTGTTCCAGGCCGTCCTCTAGGCTGCCGGTCCCGTGTCGATCATCCTGCGCACCAGTGCCGAGCCGCGCGTGTCCGTGCTCGTGCTGACGCAGAAGGACGCCGGTCTGCTCGCCGGCTGCCTGGCCTCCCTCGGCCGCCACCTGCCGGCGAGCATCCCCACCGAGGTGCTCGTGCTGTGCAACGGCGCGACGCCGGAGGTCGAAGCCTTCGCCCAGCGGCAGGTCACCGGCGCCCGCGTCTTCGTCTCCCCCGTCAACCTCGGCTTCGGCGGCGGCAACGGCCGGCTCGTCCGCGAGGCCCGCGGCGAGCTGCTGCTGCTGCTCAACGACGACGCCGAGGTCGAGGCGGGCTGGCTCGAGCCGCTCGTCGAGACGCTGGACCAGCACCCCACCGCCGCGGCCGTGGGCAGCCGCATCCTCTTCCCGGACGGCCGGGTCCAGGAGGCCGGCTCGGTGCTGTTCGACGACGGCAGCACCGCGCCGGTGGGGCGCGGCCTGCCGGCCGGCAGCGGCGAGTACGCCTACCGCCGCCGCGCCGACTTCACCTCCGCGAACTCGCTGCTGCTGCGCAAGGAGGCCTTCGAGCAGGTCGGCGGCTTCGACGACGCCTACTACCCGGCGTACTACGAGGACCTCGACCTTGCCCTTGCCCTGCGCGCGGCGGGCTGGAGCTGGCTGTACGACGGGCGGTCGCGGATCCGGCACCAGGAGTCCTCGAGCACGACCACGCACTACAAGCACTGGCTGTTCGCCCGCAACATCGAGCGGGTGCGCTCCAAGTGGGCCGAGACGCTGCAGGGGCAGCTCCCCCGCCCCGCCGGTGGAGGGCCGGACGGTCCGGAGCCGGCGTCGCTGCGCCCGGCGATCGAGCTCGCCCGCGGCAACCCTCCGCGGGTGCTGATCGTCGACGACATGCTCCCCATCCCGGGCCTCGGCGCCGGGGCCGTGCTCATGCACGAGCTCGCCGTGCAGGCCGGGCTGGACCGCTACGCGCTCACCGTCTTCCCCACCGCCCATCCCGGCGCCGACCCGGCCAGCGTCGCCGGCCTCGGCGTCGAGGTGGCGACCGGGGAGCTGGCCGAGCACCTCGCGGAGCACCGGTACGACGTCGTGCTCGTCTGCCGGCCGGGCAACTACGACCCGGTGGCGCCGCTGCTGGCCGAGCACCAGCCGGGGGTGCCGGTGGTCTACGTCGCCGAGGCGCTGTTCTCGGCCCGGCTCGACCGCGAGGCCGACCTGCTGCCACCGGACAGCCGCAAGGCGGGCAAGCTCCGCGCGCAGGCCGAGCAGACCCGCGCCCTCGAGGCCCGGATCGTGCGCTCGGTCGACCTCGTGGCTGCCGTCTCGGACGTCGAGGCCGCCCAGCTGCGCGCCGTGCCCGGCGCCGCCGAGGTGCACCTGGTGCCGCCACGGCAGCCCGAGCTGCGGCCGACGGCGCCTGCCCTGGAGGCGCGCGGCGGGATGGCGTTCGTCGCGAGCTGGACCGCCCGCGGGCACACGCCGAACAGCGACGCCTTCTGGTGGCTGGTGCGCGAGGTGCTGCCGCACGTCCTGCCGCCCGTGCCGTGGACCCGCCTGCGCGTCACCGGCGCGTCGCCGCCGCCGGACATCGCCGCGGTCGCCGGGCCGCACGTCCAGCTCACCGGGTTCCTGCCGGACCTGGCCGCGCTCTACGCCTCGACCCGCGTCGTCGTCGCGCCGGACCGCTTCGGCGCAGGCCTGAAGATCAAGACGCTGGAGGCCCTCCAGTACGGAGTCCCCGTGATCGCCACCAGCATCGGCGCCCAGGGCATCGAGGTCCCGGACGGCATCACACCGATCGTGGTCGCGGACGACCCGACGGAGTTCGCCGCGGCGTTGATCCGGCTGCTCACCGACAACGACGAGTGGCACGCCCGCCGCGCCGACGTCGAGGCGCTGCACGCCTGGTGGCAGGAGCGCCCCGGGACGACCTGGACCGACGTCGTCGACCTCGCACTCTCCCGGAAGGCAGCCCGATGAGCCGGTACGCCCGCGAGCTCGACCTGCACGAGCTCAACGCCCACACCCAGGGGATCCTGCTCACCCCGCCGGGCAGCGACGTCCTGGACGTCGGCACCGCCGACGGGCACCCCGTCGTCGAGGGGCTCAAGGCCCGCGGCTGCCGGGTCTGGGGCGTGGAGATCGACCCCGAGGCCGCCGCCGCCGCTGCACCGCTGTGCGAGCAGATGGTCGTCGGCAACGTGGAGCAGCTCGACCTCGCCGCCGAGCTCGGCGACCAGCGCTTCGACGTCGTGCTCTGCCTCGACGTGCTGGAGCACCTCGTCGAGCCGCTCGACACGCTGCGCCGGCTCAAGGACCTGCTCCGCCCCGGCGGCATCGTGATCGCCTCGATCCCGAACGTCACCCACGCCGCCGTGCGCCTCCAGCTCCTGGACGGCAGCTTCACCTACACCGACACCGGCCTGCTGGACCGCACGCACGTCCGCTTCTTCGACCGCGCGGAGGTCACCTCGCTGTTCGAGCAGGCCGAGCTGACCGTCCTGGAGCGGCTCGAGGTGCGCCGCGAGCCGCACGAGACCGAGATCCCGCTCGACCTGTCCGCCGTGCCGCCGGAGACGCTGGAGGCGATTCGCAAGGACCCCGACTCCCGGGTGTTCCAGTGGGTCCTGGTCGCGCGCACCGGGGTCTCCACCGAGGTGGAGACGACGGGGCTGGCGACAGCGCTGCTCGGCGAGGTCACCCGCATGGAGGGGGCGGTGCGGGAGTCAGCGGAGCACGTCGCCTGGCTGGAGGAGCGCCTGCACGAGCAGGACCGGCTGCACCGGCTGACGATCACCCAGAACGAGCGGCTGGCCGAGCTGGACGGCGCGCTGCGCGAGCGGGTGTCCGAGCTCGTCCAGACGCACGAGGCCCTGAGCGCGCTGCGCGCGGACGCCGCGGTCAAGGACGCCTACGTCGCGCACCTGCAGTCGGCGCTCGGCCTGCCGCAGCACGACACCGCGTCGGCGTACGCCACCGCGCGGTCGGCGCACGTCGCCGTGGACCGAGCCGTCGCACGCCTGCAGCACCACCCGCGCGCGCTCACGGCCGTGCAGCGGGCTGCCCGGGTCGGCCGCCGGGTGGTCCGGCTAGTGCCCGGTCGCTGACGGCGAGGCCGAGGCGCCGGTCTGGGACGCCTCCATCCGGCGGTCGCCCGGCTTGCCGAGGGTGGTGTCTCCGGCCGGAGCCGGCGACTCCTCCGGCGCGGGTGGGCTGGAGGTGGGGCGGGGCGACGGGTCGGTCGGCTTCTGCGAGGGCTTTCCGCTGACCGGCGACGCGGTCGGGTCCGGCGTCGCGCCCGGGGACGCCGGGGGCTCCGGAGTGGCGCTGACTG
>JAOPWK010000104.1 GCA_025965735.1 Frankiales bacterium | reverse complement strand
CCGGACGGCGGCAACGTGTTCTATTTCGCCGGCCATGGCATCCAGACCGGCGACGCAGTGCGGCTGCTCGGCGTCGATGCGGCCATGGAAACGCCGTCGACCCTGCTGAGCCGCGCCGTCGAACTCCGCGAGGTGATGGACACAGCCGGGCAATCCCGGGACCGCGCGGCGAACGTGATCCTGCTGGACACGTGCCTCGACAATCCGTTCGGCGCGCCAGTGGCCGGCCTGCCAGCGGCGCCGGCCGGCACGCTGGTCGCCTACGCCGCCGGGCCTGGCGGCATCGCGGTCGAGCGCGCCGGACATGGCGTCTGGACCGCCGCGCTGCTGCAGGCCATGGCCGAACGCGGCGGCGACATGGCGTCGGTGCTTGCCGATGTCCCGCAGCGTGTGGACACGAGCGTGGCGCAAGCGACGGAGCGCCGGCGCGGCGTGCTGCCCAGGACAGCGCCGAACAGGTCGAGCTGACTTTCTGGGACTCGGTCAAGGACAGCAGCCATGCGAGCGACTATGAAGCGTATCTGCAGGCTTATCCGAACGGCCGCTTCGCCACGCTGGCGCGCGCCCGCATCGAGCGGCTGAAGGCCGCCGCCCCGAAGGCCGAAACGCCGAAAGCGGCGCCTGCGCCCGTTCCGGAAAAACCGCGTCCGCCGGTGGTCAAACGCCCTGCGGATCCGCCGCCCGCCGCCCCGGCGCCGGCCGACGGCCGGCTGCCCACGACAGGCGGCACCGGTCTGGCCCCGGCTGCCGCTGTCCTGATGGTGCTCGGCGCCTGGCTGCTGCGCCGCCGCCGCGCTCTGACCAGCTAGAGGTACTGGCCGGTGCCGCCGGTCGGCCCCTGCGGCCCCGGGTGCGGCACGCCGGCCTGAGGCAGCGCGACGCGGCCGCGCATCTGCTCGAGCTGTACGCGCGCAGCCATCTGCTGCGCGAACAGCGCGGTCTGGATGCCGTGGAACAGCCCCTCGAGCCAACCGACCAGCTGGGCCTGCGCGATCCGCAGCTCGGCGTCGGACGGGATGGAGTCGTCGGTGAACGGCAGCGTCAGCCGGTCCAGCTCCTCGCGCAGCTCGGGCGCCAGGCCGTCGGCGAGCTCGGCGATCGAGTTCTGGTGCACCTCGCGCAGGCGGGTGCGCGACGCGTCGTCCAGCGGCGCCTGCCGCACCTCCTCGAGCAGCTGCTTCACCATCGACCCGATCCGCATCACCTTGGCCGGCTGCTCGATGAGGTCGGCCGGGCTCTGCTGACGCGACGGCTCCACCGAGCCGTCCTGGCCGATGGTCACCGTGCCCACGGGTTCCCCGTCCGCGCCCATGACGACGACCTGCTGGTCCTGGCTCGGCTGCTCGCTCATGCCCTCGATCCTGCCCCACCCGGACGGTCCTGCACCCGGTCGGGCAGGGTGGCCTCATGGCTGTCCCCCCGTACGACGTCACCGCTGTCCGTGCGCAGTTCCCCGCGCTGGCCGAGGGGCTGGCGCACTTCGACGGGCCCGGCGGCACGCAGGTGCCGGAGGCGGTGAGCGACGCCGTCCGCGACGCGATGCGCAGCGCGGTGAGCAACCGGCACGGCCCGTTCGGCAGCAGCCGCCGCGCGGACGCGATCGTGGACGCGGCGCGCGAGGCCGTGGCGGACCTCGTGGGCGGCGACCCGGCGGGCGTCGTGCTCGGCCAGTCGATGACCTCGAACACCTACGTCATGGCGAACGCGCTGGCCCGCACCTGGGGGCCGGGCGACGAGGTGGTGCTGTCGCGGCTCGACCACGACGCCGACGTGCGGCCGTGGGTGCAGGCCGCCTCCCGCTCGGGCGCCGTCGTGCGCTGGGCCGACGTCGACGTGGAGACCGCCGAGCTGCCGGTGGAGCAGTACGACGCGCTCCTCGGCGAGCGCACCCGCCTGGTCGCGGTCACGGCCGCGAGCAACGCCACCGGCACGCGGCCGGACGTGCGGGGCATCGCCGACCGCGCGCACGCCGTCGGAGCGGTCGTCCACGTCGACGGCGTGCACGCGACGCCGCACCTCCCCACCGACGTGCGCGAGCTGGGCGCCGACCTCTACGCCACCTCTGCGTACAAGTGGTACGGCCCGCACATCGGCTTCACCGTCGGCGATCCCGCGCTGCTCGAGACGCTGCGGCCGGACAAGCTGATGCCGAGCAGCGACGCCGTGCCCGACCGCTTCGAGCACGGGACGCCGAGCTTCGCGCACCTGGCCGGCGTCACCGCCGCCGTCGACTGGATCGCCTCGCACGGCACCGGCGCGACGCGGCGGGAGCGGATCCTCTCGGCGATGCAGGCGATCTCCGCGTACGAGGAGCGGGTCTTCGCTCGGCTGCTCGCCGGCCTCACCGCCCGCGACGACGTGACGGTGGTCGGGTCGCCGTCGCGGCGGACGCCGACCGTGGCCTTCACGGTCGAGGGCCGCACTCCGCTGCAGGTCAGCGCCGACCTCGGCAACCAGGGGATCGCAGTGTGGGCCGGCAACTACTACGCCGTCGAGCTGATGACCGCGCTCGGTCTGGAGGACCGCGGAGGTGCCGTCCGCGCCGGCGTCTGCTGCTACACCACGGACGAGGAGGTCGACCGGCTGCTCGCGGCGCTGTGATCGGGGGGCTGTGATCGACTGCAGCCTCGAGGCGAGGAGCAGTCATGGACCCGATCGTCAGCCGCAAGTGCTGGAAGGCCACCGAGCCGGTGCACGCGCACGTGTACTTCTCCCCGGAGGCGCAGGAGGAGTACGCCGCCCTCGGCTACGACCTCAAGGCCAACCGCGCGGCCGGCTACTTCCCCGCCCGGGCCGCCGCGCTGGGCGCCGTGCCCGCCCCCGTGGTGCAGGCGACGTTCTTCAACTTCTCCGCGCTGGCCGTCGCCTTCGGCATGGACAAGGCCTGGGAGATCGCCTCGCCGGCCCAGCTGGTCGAGGCGCGGCTGCGTGCCGTCGACCGCGCGCTGCGGCGGATGTGCGGTGACCTGCTCGACAGCCCGGACGTCGCAGAGGCGGTGGAGCTGGCGCGCACCGCGTGCGAGGGCTGCACCACCGAGGGCCGGCCGCTCTACGCCGGCAACGCCTCGCTCGCCTGGCCGGAGGCGCCGCACCTGCAGCTGTTCCACGCGATCACGCTGCTGCGGGAGTACCGCGGCGACGGGCACATCGCCGCGCTCGTGGTGGAGGGCGTCACCGGTCTGGAGGCCGCCGTCATGCACGTCGCGCAGGGCGACGCCTGGACCCGCGAGCCGCTGCGCAAGACCCGCGGCTACAGCACCGAGGAGTGGGACGCGGCGCTGGCCCGGCTGCGCGAGCGCGGCTGGGTGGGCGACGGTGAGGCCTTCACCGACGCCGGCCGTGCGGTGCGCCAGCGGATCGAGGACCGGACGGACGAGCTGGCGCTGCCGGCGTGGGAGCGGCTCGGTGAGGAGGGCTGCCGGCGGCTGCGCGAGCTGGTCCGGCCGTTGAGCAAGCAGATCGTCGAGGCGGGCGGCCTGGGCATCCGCTAGAGGGTCAGCACGACCTTCCCGATGTGGGTGCTGGCCTCGAGCAGCTCGTGCGCCTCGCGCACCTGCTCCAGCGGCAGCACCCGGTCCACGACCGGCCGCACCTCGCCCGCCTCCACCGCGGGCCACACCGCCGCGAGCACCGCCTCGACGATGGCGGCCTTCTCGGCGACCGGACGTGCGCGCAGCGACGTCGCGTGCACAGCCGCCCGCTTGCCGAGCAGCGCTGCCAGGTCGAGCTCGCCCTTGACCCCTCCCTGCAGGCCGATGACGACCAGCCGCCCGCCGGTGCGCAGCACCTTGACGTTGCGCGGCAGGTAGGCCGCGCCCATGTTGTCGAGGATGACGTCCGCGCCGCCGGCGACGTCGCGCACGACCTCGACGAAGTCCTCCTCGCGGTACCGGATCGCCCGCTCCGCACCGAGAGACTCTGCAGCGGCGGCCTTCTCGCTGGAGCCGACCGTGCACAGCACCCGCGCGCCGTGGCGCACGGCGAGCTGGATCGCCATGGTGCCGATGCCCGACGTGCCGCCGTGCACGAGGAACACCTCACCGGGCTGCAGCGCGGCGAGCATGAAGACGTTGGACCACACGGTGCACGCGACCTCGGGCAGCGCCGCCGCCTCGACCAGCGACAGACCGGCGGGCACCGGCAGCAGCTGACCGGCGGGCACGGCCACCTTCGAGGCGTAGCCGCCGCCGGAGAGCAGCGCGCACACCTCGTCGCCGACGGCCCAGCCGGCGACGCCTTCGCCGAGCGCCGCGATGCGGCCGGAGCACTCCAGCCCCGGGTAGCGGGACGCGCCTGGCGGCGGTTCGTAGAAGCCCATGCGCTGCAGCAGGTCCGCCCGGTTGACCGCGGTGGCGACGACGTCGAGCAGCACCTCGCCGGGACCCGCGACCGGGTCCTCCACGTCGGCGAGGGTGAGGACGGAGGCGTCTCCGTACGACGGGAGGGTGACGGCGCGCATGCCGGCCACCGTACGGTCCGTGGAGTGGAGTCCTTCTACCTGCCGCTGGGCGACGACCGCTGGTCCAGCACGGTGCACACGACCGGCCCGTGGGACGCGCGCTTCCAGCACGGTGGCCCGCCCGCGGCGCTGCTGGCGCGGGCGGTCGAGCGGTGCGCACCGCGGGACGACGTGCTCGTGGCGCGGGTGACGGTGGAGATCCTCGGCCCGGTGCCCGTCGGCGAGCTCGAGGTGCGCGCACGGGTGCTGCGCCCGGGCCGAAGCGTGGAGCTGGTCGAGGCGGTCGTGTCGGCCGACGGCCGGGACGCCGCCCGCGCGGCAGCCTGGCGGGTGAAGCGGACGGACAACGAGGGCGTGCCGCCGAAGGACCCGCAGCCGCCGGCGCTCCCGGAGCAGGCGCACGACATGAC
>JAOPWK010000030.1 GCA_025965735.1 Frankiales bacterium | reverse complement strand
CGATGGACCTCGTCCACGGCGCCAAGCGCGTGATCGTGATGATGGAGCACACCGCGAAGGGCGGCGGCCACAAGATCGTCGAGGAGTGCACGCTGCCGCTCACCGGCAAGGCCTGCATCCAGCGGATCATCACCGACCTCGCCGTCATCGACGTCGAGCCCGGCGGTCTGATCCTTCGGGAGACCGCGCCCGGTGTGTCGGTGGAGGACGTGCGCGCGGCGACAGGCGCGGAGCTCCTGGTCGCTCTCTAGCAGTGGCTGCGGACGCGTTCGAGCAGGAGCGGAAGGTCCTGCTGGGCCTGGCGTACCGGCTGCTCGGCAGCTACGCCGATGCCGAGGACGCCGTGCAGGAAGCGTGGGTCCGGTGGTCCTCCGCGACGCCGCCGGACAACCCGGCCGCCTGGCTGCGCACGGTCGTCACCCGGCTGTGCCTGGACGAGCTGCGGTCGGCGCGGGTGCGCCGCGAGTCCTACGTCGGGCCGTGGCTGCCCGAGCCGGTGCAGACCGCCGACGGCGCGCTCGGCCCCCTGGACAACGCTGAGCTGAGGGACTCGCTGTCGCTGGGCTTCCTGCTGCTGCTCGAGCGGCTGTCCCCCTCCGAGCGTGCCGTGTTCGTGCTGCGGGAGGCGTTCGCGCTGCCGTACGACGAGGTGGCCGCAGCCGTCGGCAAGGAGGCGCCGGCGTGCCGGCAGCTGCACGTCCGGGCGCGGGCGAAGCTGGGTCAGGACCTGCCGGCGCCAGCTCGTGCGGGCCGCCGCGAGCTGCTGGACCGGCTGCTGATGGCGGTGGCCACCGCGGACCTTCCCGGGCTGACCTCGCTGCTGGCCGACGACGCCGTGCTGGTGTCCGATGGCGGCGGCGTCGTCAGCGCCGCGAGGCGGCCCATCACGGGTGCGGACAACGTGGCCCGCTTCCTCATCGGCATCGGGACGCGGGTGCCCGAGGGCGTGCTGATGGACGAGCAGGAGGTCAACGGCGCGCCTTGCCTGGTCGTGCGGTCGGGCGAGCAGGTGACGCAGGTCTTCGCCTTCGACGTCGACGGCGAGCAGGTGCGCACCCTGCAGATCGTGGCGAACCCGGAGAAGCTGTCACACCTGTGACCGCTGCTCCGTCGTACAGGTGAGAGTCCCTGCTGCGAGAGGTCCTTCCGTGCCGTACGTCGCCCCCGTCGAGAAGCCCGGGCCGCTGGCCCGCATCGCCTACGCCGTCTCCCGCAAGCGCTACGGCATGGTGCCCGAGCCGCTGACCGTGTGGGCGCACCACCGCGGCGTGATGATGTCCACGATCCGCCACGAGTCGGCGGTCGCGCGGTGGAAAGCCCTGGACCCGGCCTGCAAGAGCCTCGCGGTGCTGCGCGCGGCGCAGGTCATCGGCTGCCCCTGGTGCATCGACTTCGGCTCCTTCCTCAGCAAGGACGAGGGCGTCACCGCCGAGCAGCTGCGTGACCTGCACCGCTGGCGGGACAGCGACGCCTACACCGACGCGCAGCGGCTGTGCCTGGAGTACGCCGAGGCGGCCAGCCGCACGCCGGTCGAGACGACGCCCGAGCTCGTCGCTCGCCTGGAGCAGGCACTGGGGCGGAAGGCGCTCGTCGAGCTGGCCGCCATGGTCGCGCTGGAGAACGAGCGCTCCCGCTTCAACGGCGGGCTGGGCCTGATGTCGCAGGGCTTCTCGAGCGAGGCGTGCGCCGTCCTGCCGGCGTGACCGCCGCCCGGTGGGCGCTGTGCGCGCTGCACCTGCTGCCCGGGCTCCTCGCTGTTCGACCGGTATCAGACGCGCGTGCGGCGGCGTCCTTCCACGACGTAGGCCGCGCTGAGCCCGACGAGCCACGCGCCGTTCACGGCGGCCGCCACGGCGTTGCCCTTGGCCAGCCAGGCCAGCGCGATGACGAGGGCCCCGAGCTGGGCGGCGGCGAAGACCTCGATCTCGCGCCGGCGCCACAGCCGCAGGAACCCCGGCACGAACAGCGTGAAGGGCACCGCCAGCACGTAGCCGAACAGCAGGGCCGTGTCTGCGGTGCTCACGGCACGCATGCTGCCGGACCACCCGGCTCCGCGCTCAGGCGGGGCGGGCGGCAGGATCGGTCTGGTGAGCTTCACCGACGAGCCCAAGGACCTGCGCACCGAGGACGCCTTCGCCACCGACGCGCTGCACGCGTGGCTGTCCGCGCGGGTGGACGGCCTGGGCGACGCCCCGCCAGAGGTGCGGCAGTTCGCAGGCGGTGCCTCGAACCTGACCTACCTGCTGCGCTACCCGTCGCGCGACCTCGTCCTGCGGCGTCCTCCCGCAGGCGTCAAGGCGGCGAGCGCGCACGACATGCGCCGGGAGCACCGGGTGCAGCAGGCGCTGGCGCCGCACTACCCGTACGTGCCGGCGATGGTGGCCTTCTGCGACGACCCGGCTGTCCTGGGCGCCGACTTCTACGTGATGGAGCGGCTCGCCGGGACCATCCTGCGCGGGCGGCTCCCGAAGGGCATGGAGCTGTCGCCCGAGCAGGCCCGAGATCTCGGGCTGCGCGCCGTGGACAGCCTGGTGGAGCTGCACCAGGTGGACGTGGCCGCGGCCGGCCTGAGCGACCTCGGGAAGGGGCTCGGCTACGTCGGCCGCCAGGTGTCGGGCTGGTCCGACCGCTACCGCAAGGCCCGCACCGAGAACGTGCCGGGCTTCGAGCCGGTCATGGCGTGGCTGGCTGAGCGGCAGCCCGAGGACGTGGCCAACTGCCTGGTGCACAACGACTTCCGGCTCGACAACCTCGTCCTGGACGAGGACCTGAAGGTCATCGGGGTCCTCGACTGGGAGATGGCAACGCTCGGGGACCCGCTGATGGACCTCGGCGGCGCGCTGGCCTACTGGGTGCAGGCCGACGACGACGACATGTTCCGGCTCAGCAAGCGCCAGCCGACGGACCTCCCGGGGATGCCGACCCGCGCCGAGGTGGTCCAGCGCTACCGCGAGCGGACCGGGCTGGCCGTCGAGGACTGGGCGTTCTACGAGGTGTTCGGGCTGTTCCGGCTGGCTGGCATCGCGCAGCAGATCTACTACCGCTACCACCACGGGCAGACGACGAACGAGGCCTTCAAGGACTTCTGGTTCTTCGTCACCTACCTCGACGAGCGCTGCCGCCGCATCGCCGGGCTGGCCTGATGCCGGTCGTCCTGCTTGTCCGGCACGGCCAGGCGTCCTTCGGCGCCGACGACTACGACGTGCTCTCCGACCTCGGGCGCGAGCAGTCCGAGGTGGTCGGCCGGGAACTGGCCAGGCGCGCACTGCGGTCGCCCGCCGCCGTCTGCGGCTCGCTGCGCCGGCAGCGCGACACCGCCGAAATCGCCCTGCCAGGAGCAGGTCTCGCCGTGGACCCGCGCTGGGACGAGTACGACCACATGGGCCTGCTGCAGCGGTACGTGCCGCCGGACGCGGCGCACGACGGGAGCTCCAAGGGAGTGCAGGCGCTGCTCGACCAGGCACTCGGGTCCTGGGTGGACGACCCGGACGGCGGCTGGGACGCCTTCTCCGGCGGGGCGGTGGCGGCGCTGGCGGACGTGGCCGCCGGGCTCGAGCGCGGCCGCGACGCCGTCGTGTTCACCAGCGGCGGCATCATCGCCGCGGTGGCTGCCGGGCTGCTCGGGCTGGGCGCCTCCGGCGTGGTCGCGCTGAACCGCGTGACCGCCAACGGCGCCATCACCAAGGTGGTCATCGGCGGGTCGGGTGCCAGCCTCGTGTCGTTCAACGACCACGCCCACTTCGAGGGCGACGCCCGCCGGATGCTGACGTACCGCTGATCCCCGGGCACACTGACCCTGTGCCCGACCGTCGTCACCTGCTCGTCGTCAGCGCGCTGTCCGTCGTCGCGCTGCTCGCGCTCGTGCTCGCCGTGACCGTGACGGCGTGGGCACTGGCCGCCCTGCCGTTCTGCGTCGTCGGTGCCTTCGGGGCCTGGATCGGTCTCGACCTCGGCCGCTTCGCCGACGCCGTGGGCTTCACCGACGACGACGCCGGGCGCGGCGTCCCCGGGATGCTGCCCTAGCCCTTGGCCCGCTGCAGGTACGGCGCCAGCTCGATCTTCGCGACCACGCCGCGGTGCACCTCGTCCGGGCCGTCCGCGATCCGCAGGGCGCGGGCCACCAGCCAGGCCGGACCCAGCGGGAAGTCCTGCGACAGGCCGGCGCCGCCGTGCAGCTGGATGGCCATGTCGACCACCTGCTGCGCCATGTTCGGGACCACCACCTTGATCTGGCTGATGGCCGACAGCGCGCCCAGCAACCCCTCGGTGTCGAGCAGCCAGGCGGCGTGCAGGACGAGGAGGCGGGACTGCTGGATGGCCATCCGCGCGTCGGCGATGCGCTCGCGGTTGCCGCCCAGGTTGGCGATCGGCTTGCCGAAGGCGGTGCGGGTCACCGCCCGCTCGCAGGCCAGCTGCAGCGCCATCTCAGCAAGGCCGATCGCGCGCATGCAGTGGTGGATCCGGCCGGGGCCGAGCCGCCCCTGCGCGATGGTGAACGCGCCGCCGGGCTGACCGATGACGTTGCTCAGCGGCACGCGCACGTCGTCGAAACGGACCTGCCCGTGACCGGCGGGCGCGTCGTACCAGCCCATCGTCTGCAGCATCCGCTCGACGGTCACACCGGGGCTGTCGCGCGGCACGATCACCATGGAGTGCTGGCTGTGCCGGGGCGCCTCCGGGTCGGTGAGCGCCATGACGATGAGCAGCTCGCAGTCGGGGTGGCCGATGCCGGTGCTCCACCACTTCACGCCGTTGACCACGACCTCGTCGCCCTCGACGACGGCGGTGGCCTCCATGTTGGTCGCGTCGGAGGAGGCCACGTCCGGCTCGGTCATGCAGAAGGCGGAGCGGATCTGGCCCTCGAGCAGCGGCGTCAGCCAGCGGTCCTTCTGCTCCTGGCTGCCGAAGGCGTGCAGCACCTCCATGTTGCCGGTGTCGGGGGCGCTGCAGTTCATGACCTCGGCGCCCCAGTGGCTGCGGCCCATGAGCTCGGCGAGCGGCGCGTAGTCGACGTTCGACAGGCCGGACACCGACGGCAGGAACAGATTCCACAGCCCGGCCGCCTTGGCCTCGTCCTTGAGCGCGGCCATCTCCGGCGGCGCGGTCCAGTCGGTGGTGGACATGAGCCGCTCGCGGGCGGCCTGCTCCACGGGGGCGACCCGCTCCCGCAGGAAGGCGCCGACCTGGTCGATCAGCTCGACGGCGCGCGGTGAGTGCGAGAAGTCCATGATCTCCGTCGCCGCCCCGCGCTCACGCACCTTCGCCCCGCCACACTGGGCGACCACGGTGGCGATGCGCTGCGCGGCGCGCGGGCGCGCGAGCGCCGTGATTCCCCGCTCGAGCCCTGCACGCAGGCCATCTCCATCCGGGGCGAGCAGCTCCTCGGCCAGCACGCGCAGGCGAGGGCCGTCGAGCTCCGTGTCCGCAACCATTCGTGCGCCGCCGCGGTCGGCGAACCACTGCGCGTTGCG
>JAOPWK010000017.1 GCA_025965735.1 Frankiales bacterium | reverse complement strand
CGGCTGGCCGCGCTCCACGCGCGGCTGCGCGACGTCGACGGCCTGCTGGTGGCGTTCAGCGGCGGAGCCGTCTCGGCGTTCCTGCTCGCCGCCTCCGTGCGCGCGCTCGGCGCCGACCGGGTCGTGGCGGCCACCGCCGTCAGCGCCTCGCTGGCCGCCGACGAGCTGCCGGCGGCGCAGGCCTTCGCCGCCTCTCTCGGCGTGCGGCACGTGACTCCCGAGACCGACGAGTTGTCGCGCGAGGGCTACGTCGCGAACGGCGCGGACCGCTGCTTCCACTGCAAGGCAACCCTTCTCGACACGCTCCGCCCGCTGGCCGAGCGCCTGGGCCTGCCGGCTGTCGCCACCGGCACCAACGCCGACGACGCCGTCGCGGGCTTCCGGCCGGGCATCTCCGCGGCCGCGCAGCGCGGCGCCCTGACGCCTCTTCTGGACGCCGGCCTCACCAAGGCGCAGGTGCGTGAGGCGTCCCGCCGCTGGGGTCTTGCTACAGCCGACAAGCCGGCGCTGGCCTGCCTCGCGAGCCGCATCGCCTACGGCATCCAGGTCACGCCGAGCGGGCTGGCGCGGGTCGACCGGGCGGAGCGGGCGCTGCGGGCGCACCTGGGGGACGTGCGCGACCTGCGGGTGCGCGACCTGGGCGACGGCGCCGCGCGGGTCGAGCTCGACGCTGCTGCGCTGGCCCGGTGCGACGAGGCGGCGCTGGACGTCGTGCGGGGGGAGGGGTTCGCGCAGGTGACGGTGCGGGAGTTCCGCTCAGGGTCGATGAACGACGCGCTCGCGGCGCGCGGCGCGGCGGCGGGCGCGCGCTCCGCGGAGCAGCCCCAGCAGGGCCAGCCCCAGCCCCACCGGTAGCAGCGACGCGAGCAGGGTCGACCACAGCGGCGCGTCGTCCCGGCCGAGCAGGAACGGCACGACCACCAGCAGGACGCCCACCACGCCGACCCCGAACAGCAGCGCACCGGCGCGCACGGTCCGCTCGCCGGGCAGCCAGGTCGCGCCGGCGTGCCGGCCGGTCATCGCGCCACCACGGCGCGGGGCGGGCTCGTCGCGACGGCGCCGCTGCCGCGCCAGACCGCGCGCCAGACGGTGGTCCCCCGGGCGCTCGGCGTCCACGTCAGGTCGTAGTAGGTGTCGTAGGCGCCGGGCAGGACGCGGGCCAGCCGGGCGGTCCGCCAGCTGCCGTCGGGCTGGCGCACCTGGAGGCTGACGCTGCTGCCGGCCTCGCGGGGGCGCACCACGCCCTTCAGACGCACCGGCCGGCCGACCCGCGTCTCGCTGCGCTGCGGCAGGTCCAGCGTCACCGTCACGGCCGGGCGCGGGTACGGCGGCGTCGTCTCGGGGCTCAGCGTCGCCGCCAGGAACTGCAGGCTCGGCGCCCATGCCCAGCGCTGGAAGCCGCGCGCGTGCAGGCGGCCCGGCAGCACGTGCACCCGGCTCGGCACGCCGTTGCGGTGCAGCGCGCTGTCCATCACCCACGCCTGCCGCGGGTCGATCTGCTCGCCCTCGCTGGAGACGGCAAGGGTGGCGGCGTGCTCCGACGTGACGGCGGCCGCGGGAGACGCCTGTGCGTACCGCTCCGGGCAGCGCTCCGGGGTGCAGCCCATCAGGCCACCCACCACCCTGGCGGCCACACCGCGCCGCGTGCAGCCGTGGGTCGCGCAGCCGCCGGAGCTCGCCTGCTGCGTCAGGCCGCTGAGGTCGTTGACCCCGGACCATGTGACAACGCTGCGCAGCGGCTCGCGGCCCGGCCCCGGCTCGCCCAGCAGGGCGGCCAGATGCCCGCCGGCGCTGTCGCCGAGCGCACCGATGCGGTCGACGTCGATGCCCAGCCCGCCGGCCCGATCCCGGAGCAGGTCCAGCGCCGCCTGCGCGTCGTGCAGCTGGGCGGGCCAGCCGTGGACCGGCGCCAGCCGGTAGTTGAGCGAGGCGGCGGTCCAGCCCTTCTCGCGCACCAATGCGACGGCCTCGTCCTGCCACTCGGTGCTGTCGCCGATCTGCCAGCCGCCGCCGTGCACCAGCAGGACGGTCGGCCGCGGCGGGTACGGCCCGCGGGCCGGCGTGTACACGTCGACCGTCTGCTCCAGGCCGGCGGTCCCGTACGCCAGCGTCCGTCGTACGACGCCGTCGGCGACGAGGAAGGGCTTCTCCAGCGGCGGGGTCACGCCGGGGACGCGCTCCGCGGCGGGAGCCGGTCCGGAGGTGCCGGCCGACCCGGCCGGCCCGCTGGACAGGAAGCCGGCGGCGAGCAGACCCACGAGGAGGGCACGGCGCAGCCGGGTCATGCGCACCTCCTCGTGATCGTCGGTCGAGCGTAGGCGGGCCCGCAGCGTGGCGCGGGACGTAGCCTGGAGACCTCCTGCCCCATCGAGCCCACGAGGTCACGTTGCCCACCGGCAAGGTCAAGTTCTACGACAAGGACAAGGGCTTCGGCTTCGTGTCCCGGGACGACGGCGGCGACGTCTTCGTCCCGAGCTCCGCGCTGCCTGCGGGCGTCGAGGAGCTCAAGGCGGGCGCGCGGGTGGAGTTCGGCGTGGCCGCGGGCAAGCGCGGTGAACAGGCCCTCGCGCTGACGGTGCTGGACGCGCCGCCCACCCTGGCCAGCGCGCGGCGCGACGCCGACGAGCTGCAGGGCCTGGTCGAGGACCTCATCAAGCTGCTCGAGGCCAAGGTGCAGCCGTCGCTGCGCCGCGGCAAGCACCCGGACCGCGACACCGGCAAGCGCGTCGCGCAGATCATGCGCGCGGTCGCGACCGAGCTCGAGGGCTGACACCCCCGCTGCACCTCAGGCGCGGTTGACCAGCTCGAACTGCCACTCGCCGGTCGGGGCGTCGCCCTCGCCCACGGTGCGGACAGTGAGGACGAGCTTGCCGCCGGGCGCGATCCCGGGCGCGGTGAACGGGAAGTAGTGGTCCGTGATCGTGCTGGAGGCCTGGGCGCTCTGCGGGTCGGCCGGGTCGACGAGCTCGAGCTGCCAGCCGCGCTCGACCAGCTCCTTGTCCACGTCGATCCCGATCCGCTCGCCCTGGCGGACCTCGAGGCGGCGCAGCTCGGTGGCCCGGGTGGCGCAGTCCCCGTCCTGGAGGGTCTGGCCCTCGTCGAAGCAGTACGCCGCGGCCTGGCTGTAGACGCTGGTCCCGCCACTGACGACGGTGACGAGCGGCGCCGGCTTCTCGCACGCGGTGAGCGCCGTCAGCGCGAAGGTCGCGGAGGCGGCCGCGAGCAGGCGGCGGCGGGCGGTCATCGGTGCTCCGAGTCTGTCGGCGTCTGCGCTGGCGGGCGGGTCTGGGAGACTGCGGGGGTGCCAGGTGTGAGACGAAGGCTGTTGGACGTCGGGAAGAAGGTATCCGGCGTGCTCGCCGGACCGCGCGACGAGGGTGCCCCGGCACCGCCGCCAGC
The DNA here is from genome assembly GCA_025965735.1 of Frankiales bacterium. Lineage (GTDB taxonomy): Bacteria > Actinomycetota > Actinomycetes > Mycobacteriales > SCTD01 > SCTD01. The sequence continues at coordinate 4,183 of JAOPWK010000017.1, read as the reverse complement.
TCCTGATCCTGACCCTGCGCTGACCCCCACCGCTGTCGAGGAGCCCACCACCGTGACGACCACCGCGCTCGCCCCCGACCAGCAGTGCGCGCAGGCCGTCGAGCTGGCGCGCGCCGCGGCCGTCGAGGTCGCCGGTCCCGCCGTCGGCGAGCACCTCGGCCTGGAGGTCGAGGAGGACAGGGTCGTCACCCACTCCTTCGCCACGACCGACCCGGCCTACAGCGGCTGGCGCTGGGCGGTCACCGTCGTGCGCGCCGACGGCTACGACCAGGTCACCGTGGCCGAGGTCGTGCTGCTGCCCGGCGGCGGCGCGCTGCTGCCGCCGCCCTGGGTGCCGTGGGCCGAGCGCGTGCAGCCCGACGACCTGGGCCCGGGCGACCTGCTCCCGCCGCCCAAGGACGACCCGCGGCTGGTCCCGTCGTACGCCGACGTGGACGCCGAGCGGATGCCGTTCGACCTGCACCGCGAGATGGGGCTCGGCCGCCCGCGCGTGCTGTCGCTCGAGGGTCGCGCCGACGCTGCCGAGCGCTGGTACGAGGGCCAGGCCGGCCCCGACGCCCCCATCGCCAAGGCCGCCCCGGCGCGCTGCGACACGTGCGGCTTCTTCGCCCCGATGGCCGGCGCGCTGGGCCGGGTGTTCGGCGCGTGCGCCAACGGCATGGCGCCGGACGACGGGCGCGTCGTGGCGCTGACGCACGGCTGCGGCGCGCACAGCGAGACGGTCGTCGAGACGCAGGAGTCGACCTACAGCGGCATGGCCGTCGAGGACGACGAGTTCGAGGTGGTGGAGCGGCCGGCCGAGGCAGTCGCAGGGCAGGACGACGAGGTGGTCGCCACCGCGGACGCCCCCGAGGACGCCGGCGTGCCCGGCGTGGACGACCCGCCGCTGGACGACGTGGTCGACGCCACCGAGGAGTCGGACGCGCCGTCGGAGCTCGCCGGCGGCCTGGCCGACGACGAGGGCGCTTGACCGCGCAACAGGGCCCGCCAGCTCGCTGATCCGCCTGCCGCCCAGGCTCTTCGGTGGTTGGCTCCTGTGGTGCGTCGTGCCCTTGCTGCTGCCCTGCTCGTGCTGTCCCTCGGCGCCTGCACCTCCGACCCCGGCCCGCGCTCCCAGGCCGCCGCCGTCTCACCCACGCCGAGCGCTGAGCCGGTGGCGTCCGACACCCTCTGGCTCTGCCGCCCGGGGATGCCGGAGAACCCGTGCGAGGGCGGGCTGGACGCGACCGTGGTGGACGGCAGCGGCCAGGTGGAGCGGTTCGCCCCGCCGGCCGACCCGCCGCTCGACTGCTTCTACGCCTACCCGACGGTCTCCCGCGTCACAGCGCTCAATGCCCCCATGGAGGTCACGCCCGAGCTGGTCGCCGTGGCGCGTGCGCAGGCGGCGCGCTTCGGCGAGGTCTGCCGCGTGTTCGCCCCGGTGTACCGGCAGATCACGCTTTCCGGCATCTTCACCGGCCACTACGACGACACGTCCCCGCGCGCCATGGCGGAGCGCGACGTGGAGCTGGCCTGGCGCGACTACCTGGCCAACCACAACGACGGGCGCGGGGTCGTGCTGCTCGGCCACTCGCAGGGCGCCCGGACGCTGACGTCCTTGCTGGCCAAGCGGATCGAGCCGTCGACGGAGGCGCGCACGCTGCTCGTGTCCGCCCTGCTGCTGGGCGGTGACGTCACCGTCGAACGAGGCAAGGACGTCGGCGGCAGCTTCGAGCAGGTGCCCGCATGCCGGCAGGCCGGGCAGGTCGGCTGCGTCGTCGCCTACAGCTCCTTCGGCGAGGCGCCGCCTGCCGACGCCGTCTTCGGCCGGGCGCGCGAGGCCGGTGAGCAGGTCCTGTGCGTCGACCCGTCTCGGCTCACCGGCTCCGGCGGCACGCTGCACCCGTACCTCCCCGGTGCCGCCCTCTCTCCGGAGAGCAGCCTCGCCGCCACCGTGCCCGGCGTGAGGACCGGGTTCGCCGCCTACCCCGAGCAGCTGACCGCGGAGTGCCGCGTCGCCGGGCCGGTCTCGTACCTGCACGTGGCGCGCGCGCCGGGGGCCCGCCTGCCGGTGACGCCGCAGCCGCTCGGTCCTCGGTGGGGGCTGCACAACGGCGACGTGAACCTCGCGCTGGGCGACCTCGTCGAGGTCGTCCGGCGTCAGGCCGAGTCCGTCAAGGGCTGAGAAGGCCTGGCAGGTAGGCGATCTCCCAGCGGTGGCCCTCCGGGTCGGACACGTAGCCCGACCGCCCGCCCCAGGTGCGCTGCACCGGAGCGGCGACGGCACCGGCGCCTGCCGCGAGCGCGGAGGCGTACGCCGCGTCCACCTCCTCCGGGCTCTCGACGTTCACGGCGAGGGTGACGCCGGACCAGCTGCCCGCCTCGGGCAGCGCCAGCGTGGGCGCGGCCTCCTCGCGCAGCAGGTCCAGCCGGTAGAGCGCGAAGCGGGTGCTGCCGAGGGAGTACTGCGCGAAGTCCTCGTCGCTGCCGGGCAGCTCCTGCCAGCCCCACGCGCCGTAGAAGGCGCGCAGCCGCCGCAGGTCGCGGGCGCCGAGGGTGACGAAGCTGAGCCGGGGCGGGATCACGCAGCCAGTCTGGCCGGTGCGACGCTGCGGCGCATGAGGCTGCCTGCGCTGGACCCGCGCGCCCGCTGGGGCGTCTGCGTGCGGGAGGGGGACCGGGTGCTGCTCGCGCACCGGGAGCACGAGCTGCACCGGACGGCGAGCATCGGCAAGCTGCTGCTGCTCCTCCAGGTGGGCCAGGCGCTCGAGGACGGCCGGCTGCGGCGCGACGAGCCGCTCGACCGGCGCGAGGTCGAGCCGGTGGCGGACTCCGGGCTGTGGCAGCACCTGGACGTCGACGTGCTGCCGCTGCACGACGTCGCGCTGCTGGTCGCGTCGGTGAGCGACAACCTGGCCACGAACGTGCTGCTGCACCGGGTCGGCCTGCCGGCGCCGCGCGGACGGCTCGCACTGCACGACCGGGTGCGCGACCGGCGGGGCCCCGAGCACCCGCCGACGCTGTCCACCGGCACGGCAGCCGACCTCGCGCTGCTGATGGCCGACCTCCCGGCTGTCGTGCGGGAGTGGCTGCGGACGGGGACCGACCTGTCCATGGTCGCCGCCGCCTTCGGGCTGGACCCGCTGGCGCACGTCGAGGAAGGCCTGCTCAACAAGACCGGCACCGACAGCACGGTCCGCGCCGACGTCGGCGTGGTCGGTGGCATCGCCTACGCCGTGCTCGTGGAGTGGGACCCCGGGCAGGACCTGCGCGACGAGGCGCTCGCCGGGATGCGGAGGATCGGCGAGCTCATCCGCGGCCGGCTGCACGAGCGCTGAGCTCGACTCACCTAGCCTGCCCAGCGTGTACGGGACGGCGGTGGCAGCGGGCGTCACCGCGGCGCTGCTCGGCTACGCCAGCTCGGTGGCCGTCGTCGTCGCCGGCCTCACCGCCGTCGGCGCCTCGGAGGCCCAGGTTGCCTCCGCGCTGCTGGCCCTGGGCATGGCGATGGGCGTGCTGAGCGTCCTCGGCAGCCTGCGCCACCGGCTGCCCGTCGCGGTCGTGTGGAGCACCCCCGGGCTGGCGCTGCTGGCAACGAACGGTCCGGTGGAGGGCGGCCTTCCCGCGGTCGTCGGCGCGCTGCTGCTGTGCGGCGCGCTCATCGTCCTCACCGGGCTGGTCCGCCCCCTGGCCCGCGCCCTGCAGCGGCTGCCGGCGGCGCTGTCCGCCGCCGTGCTGGCCGGCGTGCTGCTGCCGTTCTGCCTCGCGCCGGTGCGCGCCGTCGCGGACCTGCCCCTGCAGGCGGGCGCGATCGCCCTCGCCTGGCTGGTGGCGCTGCGGTACGCACCACGGCTGGCCGGCCCCGTCGCCCTGCTCGCGCTCGTGCTGGTCGTCGCGGTGGACGCGCCGGTCGCGCTGCCGGACCGGGTGGTGCCGGCGCTGGAGCCGGTGAGCGTCGGGCTGAGCCTGGAGGCCGTCACCTCGCTCGCGCTGCCGCTCTACCTGGTGACGATGGCCGCGCAGAACCTCGTGGGGATCGCGGTTCTGCAGGCGCAGGGCTACGCGCCACCCGTCCGCTCGCTGCTGGTCGGCACCGGCGCCGGCTCCTTGGTGATCGCGCCGTTCCTCGGCCCGACGGTCAACCTGGCGGCCATCACCGGCGCCCTGACCGCCGGGCCGGCGGCCGGCGCCGACACCACCCGCC
>JAOPWK010000258.1 GCA_025965735.1 Frankiales bacterium | reverse complement strand
GGAGCGGGCACGACGGCCGGTGGCTCGGGCCCGGCCGTGACCGGTGGCGCCGTCGCCGCTGCGCCGGCCGCCGGCGGGACCGGGGCCGGGGTGACCGCCGCGTCGGGCGACACCTCGCACTGCGTCGACGGGCGGCAGTTCGACCCGGAGATCGAGTTCTTCGCCCCGCCGTGCGCGCCGGGCAAGCCCGGAGCGACCGGCATCGCCAACGGCGGCACCACCTCCAAGGGCGTGACGAAGGACAAGATCGTCGTCGTCCACTACATCCCGGACTACGGCGCCGAGGTCAACGCGATCCTGCGCGCCCAGGGCCTGTACTACGACGCGGCCAGCGCGAAGATCGCCAACGCCGCCTTCCAGAGCTGGATGAACAGCAAGTACAACCTGCACGGGCGCAAGATCGCCATCACGACGTTCCAGGGCACCTGCCGCACCGTCCCGCCCAACCACCAGTGCCTCAACGCCGAGATGAACCGCATCGCGACGGAGTACAAGCCGTACGCGGTCTTCTTCTCCAGCACGGTGTGCTCGGCGTGCTACGCGGAGCTGGCCCGCAACAAGATCATCACCTTCGGCGGCTCCGGCTTCTCCGAGGAGTTCCGCAACGCGCTGCGGCCCTACAACTACGACTACGGCATGAGCAGCTCCAAGATGAGCAAGCTGTTCGCGCAGTGGTGGTGCGGCTCCATGGCCGGGAAGCCGGCGAAGTACGCCAGCCCGCAGAACCCGCAGCAGGACTTCCGCACGGTCCGCCGCCAGCTCGGCGTCGTCAGCACCAACGACCCGGACAACGAGCGCGTGATCAAGCAGGTCCTCTACCCCGAGCTGGCCAAGTGCGGCGAGAGCGTCAAGGGCCACGAGTACTTCTACGAGCAGAACATCGCGACCGCCGCGCAGCAGAGCCAGGCCGGCACCGCCGTCATGAACAGCCCGCAGAACCCGGCCACCAGCGTCGTCTGCTTCTGCGACCCCGTCGCTCCGCAGTTCTCCTACAACGCCGCCGCGACCAACAACTACTGGCCCGAGACGCTGTTCGCCAGCAACCAGGCGATGGACACCGACCCCACCGGTCAGAGCTACATGGGGGACCTGGCGTGCCCGCGCGGCGATGCCTGCTCCTTCGACGGCGCGCTCGGCCTGGGCCAGTCCGACAAGGCGACGGCGCCCGGGAACCTCGGCGGCATGAAGGTCTTCGCGGCCATGGCCAAGGGGACGGCGGCGCCCGTGCAGCCGACCGTGATGGAGATCTTCTGGCAGAACTACAACATGCTGGCCAGCCTGATCCAGACCACCGGCCCGAACCTCACGCCGGCGAACATGGCTGGCGCGGCGCCGCGGCTGGGCTCCCGTGGCGGTGGCGCGACGGGCAAGGCGCTGCGCGCGTTCACCAACGGCGAGCTGTCGTGGACGCAGGACGTCTACATCACGTACTGGACCAAGAACAAGAAGAGCCCGTACAACGGCGAGACCGGCGCGTTCACCCAGGCGTACGGCGGGAAGCGCTTCGGGCTCGGGCAGCTGCCCAAGGGCGACCCGGCCGTGCCGACCCTGGACAAGCGGGCGTAGGCGCATGACGACCACCGTCCTGCGGGAGACCGCCGACACGACCGGGCCGCTGGAGCCGACCGGCGCCGCGCGGGCGCTGAGCGCCGTCCGCGCCGGTGCGGGGGGCAGCGGCCGCGGACCGACGCTGGTCCGCTACACCGTCATCGCCGTCGCCTACCTCGCCTTCATGAACCTCGTGGTGGGGCTGTCGGCGTCGAACATCCTGAACGGGATCGCCCTCGGCTCGCTCTACGGGATCCTCGCCGTGGCGCTGGTGCTGGTGTACCGGACGAGCCGCATCATCAACTTCGCCGCGGCCGCGCTCGGTGCCGTTCCCGCCATCACCGCGCTGCTGATGACGACGACGTGGGGCGTGAGCTACCTGCTCACGCTGCCGATCGCGATCGTCGGCGGCCTGGCGGTGGGGGCACTGACCGACGTCGTCGTCATGCGCCGCTTCGCCAGCAGCCCGCGCCTGATCGTCACCGTCGTGACCATCGGCCTGGCGCAGACGTTCGCCGTCGTCGGCTTCTTCCTGCCGGTGTGGTTCGGGGAGCGCGCCGACCAGCCCCCGGTCGTGGAGACGCCCTGGGCGGGGCTGGCGTTCGAGAGCGCGCGGGGCGAGCCGGTGCTGTCCGGCAACCAGGTGTTCGCGTTCCTGGTCGTCGGCCTGCTGACCGCCGGCCTGGCGGTCTTCTTCGCCCGCAGCCGCATGGGCATGGCGGTGCGCGCGTCGGCCGAGAACGCCGAGCGGGCAGCGCTTCTCGGCATCCCCGTCAAGCGCGTCGGCACCGTCGCCTGGGCGCTGGCGGGCCTGCTGTCCAGCCTCGCGATCTTCGCGCAGGCGCCGCTCATCGGCGTCCCCAGCGACGCGACGCTCGGCTTCGACGCCCTGCTCTACGGCCTCGCGGCCGCGGTCGTCGCCGGCCTCGACCGCATGGGCACCGCCCTGTTCGCGGGCACCGGCATCGGCATCCTCATCTTCGCCAGCGTCGCCAAGACGGGCAGCAACGACGTCGCGTCCGCGCTGATGCTCGTCGTCATCCTCGTCTCGCTGCTGGTCCAGAAGGGGACGCTGTCGCGCGCCAAGGACAGCGGCGTCTCGACCTGGCAGTCGGTCAAGGTGTTCCGCCCCGTGCCGGCCGAGCTGCGCGACGTGCCCGAGGTCAAGGCCGCGCGGTACGTCCTGCTCGGCCTGGCCGCGCTGGTGGCGCTGCTCGCGCCGGCGCTGGTCGGCGAGGTGCGGCTGTCCGCGCTGACCCTGCTGCCGATCTACGGGATCGTGGCCGTGAGCCTGGTGATCCTCACCGGCTGGGCGGGTCAGATCTCGCTGGGCCAGTTCGGGCTGGTCGGCATCGGCGCGGCGGTCTCCGGCGGGATCGTCGCCGACCACAACATCGACTTCTTCGTCGCCTGCTTCATCGGCATCGCCGCCGGCGCGGTGGCTGCCGTGCTGATCGGCCTGCCCGCCATCCGGATCCAGGGCCTCTACCTGGCCGTGACGACCCTGGCGTTCGGCTACGCGATGGAGAACTACGTCCTCAACAAGGGCTTCTTCCTCGGCGAGGCGCTGCTGCCCGGCGGCTTCACGGCGAGCATCGTCCGCCCGATGCTGTACGGGCGCTGGGACCTCGAGGACAACCGCACCTACTACTACGTGTGCCTCGTGGCGCTGGTGCTCGTCATGGCGGCGGCGCTGGCGTTCCGCAGCAACCGCAGCGGTCGCGTGGTCATCGCCATGCGCGACAACCAGCGCGCGGCCGCCTCGTACTCCATCAACCCGGTGCGCATCCGGCTGGCCGCCTTCGCCGTCTCCGGCGGCATGGCGGGGCTGGCCGGGACGCTGCTGACCTACTCCCAGCACGACGTCATCCCGGGCTCCTACGACGTGCTCTCCAGCATCTTCATCTTCCTGGCGGCGTGCGTCGCCGGGCTGACGTCGGTGTGGGCGGCCGTGGTCGGTGTCGTGCTCTTCCAGGCGACGGTCATCTTCGGACCCGAGCTGTGGAACGGGTTGCCAGAGAGCATTGCGGCCGCGATCCCCCTGGTGCTCACCGGTCCGCTGCTGATCCTGAACCTGTACCAGGCGCCGGGCGGGCTGGCCGGCTACGCCTTCGAGGAGCGGGACAAGTTCCTGCGCCGGATCGCCGCCAAGCGGGGCATCCACGTGCCGAGCCTGGTCGCGGACCGCCGTGTCGAGGACGGCGACGGGCACAGCTCCTCGCTGTCCGCCGAGCCAGACGCCAGCCTCGAGCTGGCGGCGGCGCACGGGCACGAGGTGCTCGAGGAGCGTCCCGACGCCCTCGCCTGCCCTGTGTGCGACGAACCGCTGACCCTCGAGACCTTCCAGACGCACGAGCACCTGCGCGCCCGCACCCGTGAGGGGACCCTTCGATGAACCTGAGCTGGCTGCGGCGCCCGTCCTCGGGCGACGCCACCGACGACGTGACGGGCACCGAGGGCGGGCCGTTGCTGTCCTGCCGCGGCGTCGACGTCGCCTACGACAAGGTGCAGGTGCTGTTCGGCGTCGACCTCGACGTGCAGCGGGGCGAGATCGTCGCGCTGCTCGGGACGAACGGAGCCGGGAAGTCCACGCTGCTCAAGGCGGTCTCGGGCCTGGTGCAGCCGGTGGGCGGCTCGATCTGGTTCGACGGCAAGGACATCACCCGCGCCGACGCGGTCTCGACCGCGACGCAGGGGATCGTGCAGGTGCCCGGCGGCAAGGCCGTCTTCCCGACGCTGACGGTCGCGGAGCACTTCAAGGTCGGCGCCTGGCTCTTCGCCGACGAGGACCCCGCCGAGGTGGACGCGCGCACCGCCGAGGTCCTTGCGATGTTCCCGCGGCTCCAGGAGCGCTGGGACCAGATGGCCGGCAACCTGTCCGGTGGCGAGCAGCAGCAGCTCGCGCTCGGCATGGCCTTCGTCGCCAAGCCCAAGCTGCTCATCATCGACGA
>JAOPWK010000256.1 GCA_025965735.1 Frankiales bacterium | reverse complement strand
GATCCACACGGCCCGCGACTGCCGCTTCCTGTCGGCGGCCCAGCTGGACGAACAGGTGCAGGTGCGCAGCCGAGTGACGGAGCTGTTCGCGCGCAAGGGGCACGACGACGTGCGGTACGACGCGCTGGTGCTGGCGGCCGGGCGACCTGTCGCCGAGGTGCACCACGAGGCGATCTGGCGACTCGCCGGCGCGTGACGCGCGGCCGCCACCGGTCGGCCACCTCACGTTCTCCTCACCTTCCCTTGGGTAGGTTTTCGTGGTGCTGCTCGACGCCCGCTCCCGGCTGTACGGCCTGGCGGTCGCGCTCGCCGTCGGCTCGTCCGTGCTCGCGGTCCTCGTCGCGACCTCGCTCGACCTGCGCCTGCGCGACCCCGACGGCGTCGCCGGACCGGCCTGGGTCCGCCTGCCGCTGATCGTGTTCGCCTTCTTCGTCGCCGACGTCGTGCCGCGGGCGTTCTTCCGCAACCGCAGTGAGGGGCGCGGCTTGCGCTCAGCGCTCGACGACGTGGTGCGGGAGCGGTGGGACCGCCGTCGCACGGTCCTCGTGTTCGTGGGGCTGGCCAGCTTCTACGCCACCTATGTGTCGTACCGGAACCTCAAGGGCGCGCTGCCCTTCGCCCGCGACGTCCTGCACGACGACGCGCTGCTCGAGCTGGACCGGGCCATGTTCTTCGGCTTCGACCCCGGGCCGGCCCTGCACGACCTGCTCGGGACGGGCGTCTCAGCCGTCGTGCTCTCCGCGGTCTACCTGGCGTTCCTGGCCTTCGTCCCGCTCTCGCTCGGCGCGGCGCTGGTCTGGGCGCGCAGCACGCGCACCGGCGCCTTCTACGTCACGGCGTTGTCGCTCAACTGGCTGATGGGCACGGCGACCTACTACCTCGTGCCGTCGCTCGGCCCGGTGTTCGCCCAGCCCGAGCTGTACGTGGACCTGCCGGAGACCGGGGTCAGCGCGCTGCAGCGCAGCCTGCTGGAGAATCGCGTCGAGGTGCTCGCCGACCCGGCCGTCGCGGGGGCCATCCAGGGCATCGCGGGGTTCGCCTCGCTGCACGTGTCGATCGTGCTGACGGGCGCGCTGGTGGCGCACCGGCTCGGCCTGCACCGCGTGATCCGCGTCGTCATGTGGGTCTTCTTCGTGCTCACCGTGCTCTCGACGATCTACTTCGGCTGGCACTACGTCGTGGACGACGTCGCCGGTGTCGCGATGGGCTTCGCCTCGGTGTGGATCGCCTGGCGGGCCACCGGCGGGACGTCCTTGCAGGCAGCCGTGCCGCCACAGCGTCCCGCCGAACAGGAGCAGGAGCAGGTCCGGGTCTAGCTAGCTCGTCCTCTTGCGCGGCCGCCGCGGCCGCTGCGCCTTCTCCGGCGTCGTCCCGTCCAGGGCCAGCTCGAGCTGGCCGGACTCCCAGTCCGCGGACGTGATCCGCACCGTCACGACGTCGCCGTACCCGAGCCGGTGCCCGGCCGCGTCGGCCAGCGCGAGGCCGTCGGCGGTGGGCGCCCAGCCGCGGCCGGGCAGCTCGCGGGTGCTGACCATCCCACTGACGCGCGAGCGGTCGATCGTGACGAAGACCCCCTTGGGCCCGACGCCCGTGACCCGCGCCGAGTAGGTCGTCGCCGGGTCGGCCGTCGCCAGCTCGGCCAGCCAGAGCGACTTGCGCATCTGGTTCTCGGCCTGCGAGGCGGTGCGTGCGGCGGTGTTGATGTGCGCGCAGAGGGCGCCCATCTCCTCGCCGCTCGGGAAGTCCTCCGGGTCGCGGTGACCCGTGAGGAAGGCGTGCAGCACGCGGTGCACGGCCAGGTCGGCGTAGCGACGGATCGGGCTGGTGAAGTGCGAGTAGCCGCTGGACGCGAGGCCGAAGTGCTCGCCCGCCACCGGCGTGTACGACGCCCGTCCGAGGAAGCCCAGCAGCACGTCCCACACCGCGCTGGCGGTGTCGTCCGCGGCGGCGTCGAGCTGAGCCGAGAGCGCGGCGAGGTCGAGCGGCGTGAGGGTGCTGCCGAACCCGGGGTGGTAGCCCGAGGCGGCGCAGAACGCCTCGAGCACCGGCGCCGCGTCGGCGCCGGGCGCCGGGTGGACGCGGAAGATGCCGGGCAGGCCGCGGCTGACCAGCCAGCCTGCGACCGCCTCGTTGGCGGCCACCATCAGCCGCTCGATCAGCAGGTTGGCCGGGTTGCTCGGCTTGGCGGCGACCATCGCGGCCTCGCCCTCGATGACCTCGACGGACAGCTCGGGCTCCACCCGGCGGGCCTCCACGCCGCCGCGGCGCTGGCGCTGGACGCCCAGCCGCGCGCCTGCGGTGCGCAGCCAGCGCAGCGCGTCGAGCACGTCGTCCGCGACGTCCTCCGGTCGCTGGCCGGCCAGCACCGCGGCCGCCGTCTCGTACGACAGCCTGGTGTTGCTGCGGATGCGGGTGGCGTAGACGTCGGCCGCCGTGACGGTGCCGTCCGGGGCGATGCGCATCTCGACGGTGAGGGCGTCGCGGTCCGCGTCCGGGACGAGCGAGAGCGCGTCCTCGGACAGCTGCGGCGGGAGCATCGGGCGGGTCCAGCCCGGCAGGTAGACGCTGGTGGCGGCGCGGCGGGCCTCGCGGTCCAGCGCGGTGCCGGGGCGGACGTGCGCGGCGACGTCGGAGATGTGCACGCAGACGCGGATGCCGCCCTCGGCGTCGGCCGGGTAGACCGACAGCGCGTCGTCCAGGTCGCGCGAGCTCGGGCTGTCGATGGTGAGCGTCGTCAGCTCGCGCAGGTCCCGACGGGCCATCCGGTCGCGCTTGGGCTTGAGCGCTGCCACCTCGGCCAGCACGTCGGCCGGGTAGTCCAGCGGGATGCGGTGCCGGATGCGGATCCGCTCCAGCAGGGCGTCGGCCGACGTCGGGTCGTCCCACTCGTCGGACGGGTCGGCCGTGCCGGGCCCGGTGATGTCGGCGAGTACCGCGCACCCGACCGGGAGGTCCTCGACCCGCCCTTCGAGCGTCCACTTGCCGCTGCCCAGGTGCGGGTCGATCCGGAGCGAGAGGCCCTCCTCGACCACCCCGTAGACCTCGGTGCGCACCCGCTCCTTGAGGGTGGCGCTGGTGGCGGTGGCCCGCCCGTCGGCCTCGACGACGTACGCGACGTCGAGCCGGTCGTCGGCCAGCAGGCCCTTGGTCATCGGCGGCGGGACGAAGCAGGAGGTGACCGTCTGGCCCTCGGGCGTCGTCACCGGCGTGTCCAGGTCGACGAAGCCGAACCCGCGGACGTGCGGGCGGAAGACGCCGGTGGGGGTGGCGGCGGGAGCGGGGGCGGGGTCCGGCCGGCGGGGGGCGGAGCGGCGGCGGGGACGGGTGGTCTGCTCGGTCATCGGGAGCGACGGTACCGGCGATCTTGGCCCGCCCTACTCCGTGCCACCCGGTCCAGCGGATCCTTTCGGATCCGCTGACCTGGTCCCTTCTGATGATCTTCGGTGTCGCTGTCCCTCAGCGGGGTCGTCGACCCCGACGCTGGAGCGGTGAGCCCGCACCTGCAAGCCCTGACCGTCCCCACCCAGCGCGGGGCCGACCTGCCCCGAGGGGTGGCCGAGGCCCTGGCCGCGGTCGACGCCGCGTCGCTCGTGTCCCTGGTGCAGGAGCTGGTCGCCGTCCCGACCGTCACCGGCAGCGCCGCCGAGAGCGAGGGCCAGCACCGGCTCGAGGCCCGGCTGCGTGCCGCGGGGATGGACACCGACCTGTGGTCGGTCGACCTGGCGGCGACGACGTCGGACCCGGAGTTCCCCGGCATGGAGGCCCCGCGCGACGAGGCCTGGGGGCTGGTCGGCGCGTGGGGCGGGGGCGACGGGCCGACGGTCGTGCTGAACGGCCACCTGGACGTGGTGCCGCCGGGGTCGCCGGAGCTGTGGACCACCGGCCCGTGGGACGGGACCGTGCGCGACGGCCGCGTCCTCGGCCGCGGCACCTGCGACATGAAGGGCGGCCTCGCCTGCCAGGTGATGGCGGTCGAGGCGCTGCGGAGCGCGGGCGTGCGCCTGCGCGGCACGGTCCAGCTGCAGAGCGTCGTGGGCGAGGAGGACGGCGGGCTCGGCACCTTCGCCACCCTGCGGCGCGGCTACCGGGGCGACCTCGCGGTCATCTGCGAGCCCACCTCGGGCGGCCTGGTCACCGCCGCCGCCGGGGCGCTGACCTTCCGCCTGACCGTCCCCGGTCGCTCGGTGCACGCGTCGATGCGGCTCGAGGGAGTGGACGCGGTCGAGAAGTACCTGCTGGTGCACCAGGCGCTGCGCCGCCTGGAGGCGCAGCGCAACCGGGACGTCGACCCGCTGATGACGCGGTACGCGCTGCCGTACCCGCTGTCGGTCGGCACGGTCCGCTCCGGTGACTGGGCGTCCAGCGTCCCCGACCTGCTGGTCGCCGAGGGGCGGCTGGGCGTCGCCCTCGGCGAGCCGGTGGAGCAGGCGCGCGCCGCGCTGCAGGCGTGCGTCGCCGAGGTCTGCGCGGGCGACCCGTGGCTGTCCGCCAACCCGGTGCGGGTGGAGTGGTGCGGCGGGCAGTTCGCCAGCGGATCGGTGCCCGCGACGTCGCCGGTGGCCCAGCTGGTGTCGCGCACGCACGACCGGCTGCACGGTCGGGTGCCCGACGTGCACGGCGTGCCGTACGGGTCCGACCTGCGCCTGATGACCGGCATCGGCGGCGTGCCGACGGTGCACTACGGCCCGGGGAACGTCCGGCACGCGCACGCGCCGGACGAGTCCGTGCCGGTCTCCGAGCTCGTCGACGTCACGCGGACGCTGGTCCTGCTGATCGCGACCGCCTGCGGCGTCAGCTGATCCGGTAGCGGGCCAGCAGCACGCCGTCGCCGCCGTCGACCAGGTGCTGCAGCTCGAGCTCGCGGGTGAGCGGCACGGTCAGCAGGCCGGGTGCCGGCCCGAGCAGGCGGGGCGTGTGGGTGAGGCACAGCTCGTCGACGAGCCCCGCCTGGAGCATCGCCGTCAGCAGCTGCGGGCCGCCCTCGCACAGCAGCCGGGTGAGGCCGCGCTCGCGCAGCTGCCGTACCGCCTCGGGCAGGTCCACCTCGTCCTCGCCCGCGACCAGCACGTCCGGGAAGCGGTCGCCGCCGCGGGCTGCCGCGCAGGTGACCACCACCGAGGGGCCGGTGAAGCAACGCGCCGCCGGGTCGAGGTCCAGCGACCGGCTGACCAGCACCAGCGGCGGCTGCTCCGGGAGGGCCCGCTGGGCGCGCCAGGCCTGCCCGTCCGGCCTCGGCCGTACCGGCCCGTAGTCCTCGGTGCGCGCGGTCCCCGCGCCCACGAGCACCGCGTCCGACACCGCGCGCAGCGCGTGGAAGACGGCCTCGTCCGCAGCGGACTGCAGCGGGCGGCTGCTGCCGTCCTGCGCGATCGCCCCGTCGGTGCTGAGCACGAAGCCGGCGCGCACGCCCGGCGCCTCGCCGGGGTCGTACAGGTGGAGCAGGTCCTGCGCGTCCAGCGCCCGCGCCTCGGGGAGCAGGAGCTGCATCGCGGGCGCCGTCAGGAGCGGCGGCGGAAGCGACTCGCCTTGCCGGAGCCGGCCTTGGGGCCGCCGGCGGCCTTCTCCAGTGCCTCGACCCGCAGCGTGAGCGCCTTGATCTCCTCGCCCAGCGCGACAAGGCGGCGGTCGTCCTCGACCGGCGACGGCTTCGGGCGCGGCGTCGGCGCGTCCTCGGCCACCGGAGCCGGTGCGGCGGGGGCCGCGCTCGGCCGTGCCGTCGCGGCCTGCTCCGCGGCGACGTTCTTCACGGTCGCCTTCTTGGCCGGCGCCCGCGTGACGGCCGCCTTCTTGGCAGGGGCGGCCTTCTTCTTCGCGGCACCTCCGTTGGCGGCGCGGTAGGCGTCGATCACCTCGGCCGGCAGCCGGCCGCGGTCTGCCACCTCGTAGCCGTTCTCGCGGGCCCAGGTGCGCACTGCTGAAGTGTCGGGAGTTGTCACCAGCGGAGCGTAGCGGCACTGATCACGCGCGCGGACCTAGTGCCCCATGCCCAGACCGCCGTCCACCGGCAGCACGGCGCCCGTGACGTACGACGAGGCGTCGCCGGCCAGGAACGCGATCACGCCGGCGACCTCGTCCGCGGTGGCCGTGCGGCCGAGCGGGATGCTGCGCAGCAGCTCCTCGCGGCGGGCGTCGCCGAGGTCGGCCGTCATGTCGGTGTCGACGTACCCGGGGGCGACGACGTTGCTGGTGATCCCGCGGCTGCCCAGCTCGCGCGCCAGGCTCCGGCTGAAGCCGACCAGCCCGGCCTTGCTCGCGGCGTAGTTCGCCTGACCGGCCGCGCCGGTCAGGCCGACGACGCTGCTGACGAACACCAGCCGCCCCCAGCGCGCCTTGAGCATGCTGCGGCTGGCCCGCTTGGCGACCCGGTAGGCCGCCGTGAGATTGGTGTCCAGCACCCGCGCGAAGGACTCCTCGCTCATGCGCAGCAGCAGCTGGTCCTCGGTGATGCCGGCGTTGCTGACCAGCACCTCGACCGGCCCCTGGTGCTCCTCGGTGGCGCTGAAGGCCGCGTCCACCTCCGCGCTGCTCGTCACGTCGCACGGCACGGCGTGCAGCCCCTCGGGCGGCCCGCTCCGGTAGGTCACCGTCACCCGGTGGCCGGCCTCCTGCAGCGCCCGGGCGGTGGCCAGGCCGATGCCGCGGCTGCCGCCGGTGACCAGGACCGAGCGCGAGGCAGGCACCCGGCGACCGTAGTGCGCGCCGGACGCCCAGAGCCTGCGCCCACCGCTCGACGTGTCGCAGCCGGGACTGTCGGACCCGCGTGGTGGCATGCCCGCATGCGCACCACCTCGCCGCACCACGCCGACGTCTTCAGCCACCTCCCGGCGCTGCTGATGCGCGAGCTGGACAGCGAGCCGGTGGCCGCGGTGCTGGACGAGCTGGTCCAGGCCGGCTGGCGCGCCGGCCAGCTCCGCCACCGCGTCGGCGCCGAGCCGGCGCAGGGCAGCGTGGAGAAGGACGCCGCCCACCTGCTGCAGCTCCTGCAGGGCCTGCGCACGCAGACCTGCCCGGACGTGCAGCACGAGCTGACGAAGCAGGAGCGGGCGAGGCAGCGGCAGTGGGAGGCCGAGCAGGCCCCGCCGCCGGCCAGCCCGGAGGTGCGTCAGGCCCGCATCGAGCAGATCCGCGCGGGGCTCAAGGGCGTGCCGCGCCGACGGCCGGAGCCCGAGCCGCGCACCCGCCCGGCCTGCAGCGTCTGCGCCGGCGAGGGCGCCTACTACGTGACCCGCGACGTGCACCTGTGCCGGCGCTGCGTCGACGTGCTGGCGACGGGCCAGGCGCGCCTGACGCAGACCGGCTGACCCGCAGCCTGCCCACCCGGCAGACTGTTGCGGTGACCGCCGACGCCCTGCCCGCTCCGGGCACCGCTGCGGGCGCGCTCGCCCGCGAGGTGGAGCGCGAGCAGGAGGTGCTGGACCGCGCTCTGGCGCGCCTGGAGGTGTTGCGCGCGGAGGCGCTGCAGCGCGAGACCGAGAGCATGCGGCCGGCCGGCGGCACCCCGCAGGCGGTGTACGAGCGCGACGTCAGCGCGCAGGCCGCGGCCAACCGGCGGGCCGACCTCGACCACGCCGGCGAGGGGCTGGTCTTCGGCCGGCTGGACCGCGACGACGGCACCGTCCACCACATCGGCCGCATGGGCCTGCGCACCGACGAGCAGGAGCCGATCGTCGTCGACTGGCGCGCTCCCGCGGCGGCTGCCTTCTACCGGGCCACCGCGGCCGACCCGCAGGGCGTCGTGCGGCGCCGCACCATCAGCACCCGGCGCAGCTCGGTGGTCGGGGTGGACGACGAGCTGCTCGACGCCAGCGCCGAGGACGCCCTCGAGGGCGTGGTCGTGGTGGGGGACGGCGCCTTCCTGGCCGCCGTCAGCCGCGAGCGCACCGGCCAGATGCGCGACATCGTCGCGACCATCCAGCGCGAGCAGGACGAGGCGGTGCGCGCACCCGACGACGGGGCGCTCGTGGTCACCGGCGGACCGGGCACGGGCAAGACGGCCGTCGCCCTGCACCGCGTCGCCTACCTGATGTACGCCCGCCGCGAGTGGTACTCCCGACGCGGCGTGCTGGTCGTCGGACCCAGCCCGGTCTTCGTCGACTACATCGGCGCCGTGCTGCCCGCCCTGGGTGAGACCAGCGTCCGGCTGGCCAGCCTGGCGGACCTGCCGGAGCTGCCGCGCGGGGTGGAGGTCAGCGGCTACGACGGCCCGGCCGCGATCGCGGTCAAGGGCTCGGTCCGCATGGCTGAGCTGCTCCGCAAGGTGGTCCGCCACCTCGGCGGCGCCCGCCACCTGCAGGACCTCGACGTCGACCGCTGGGGCGCGCGCGTCACGGTGCGCGGCGGCGACGTCGCCCGCCGCCGCGCGACGGTCCACCGCAGCAGCCGCAGCCACAACAGCGGCCGGCAGGCGTTCTCCGCCGCCCTGGTCGAGCTGGCCTGGCGCGCGTGGGAGCGCCGTCCGCAGGCCACCCGCATGGAGTCCGACGACCGCGACGACTTCGCGGCCTGGATCCGGCACGACCCGGCGTTCCGGCGCGCGCTGGACGCCGCCTGGCCGGTCCTGCTGCCCTGGCCGGTGCTGGAGCAGCTGCGCAGCGGCAGCCTGCCGCTGCAGGACCTCGCCCGTGGCGTCCTCTCCGACGAGGAGCTGCAGGCGCTGACCGCGAGCTGGAGCGGCGACGCCCCGCTGACGGCGGCCGACGCGGCGATCCTGGACGAGCTGACCGAGCTGCTCGGCGCTCCGCCCGTGGAGGTCGAGGAGGAGGACGACGGCTGGGACGAGCTCGAGGACCTCGAGGCCCGTGCGCAGGAGATCGGCGTCACCACCCACGCCGACCGCACCGCCCGCGCCCGCCGCAACCTCGCCGACGAGCGCGACTACCGCACCTACGCCCACGTCGTGGTCGACGAGTCGCAGGACGTCACGCCGATGCAGTGGCGGATGCTCGGCCGCCGCGCCCGCGGCGCCACCTGGACCGTGGTCGGCGACTGGGTGCAGTCGGCGTGGCCGGACGTGCAGGAGGTCCGCGACGCCCTCGCCACCGTGCTCGGCAAGAGCCGGCTGCGGCAGGTGCAGCTGACCACCAACTACCGCACCAGCACCGAGGTCGCCGCGCTGGCGGCCCGGCTGCTCGCCCGCATCGACCCGGACTCGCAGGCGCCGCAGGCAGTGCGCAGCACCGGCATCGAGCCGCTGCTCGTGATCGGCTCAGGTGTCAGCGGGGTGCTGGCAGAGCTGCCCGCGCAGGTCGAGGCGCTGCTCGCGCAGGTCGGCGGCACCGTCGGCGTCGTGGCGCCGTACGGGCTGGTCTCGCGGGTGCGCGACGTCCTGCCGCACGACCCGCGGCTGACCGTCGTCGACCCGTGGCAGGTCAAGGGCCTGGAGTACGACGGCTGCCTGGTCGCCGACCCGCACGGGATTGTCGCCGAGTCGCAGCACCCGGTCGCCGGGCTGCGCAGCCTCTACGTCGCGCTCACCCGGGCGACGCAGCGGCTCGTCGTCGTCTCCGCCGAGCCGCTGGAGACCCTGCTCTAAGGGGTCAGTCGCAGCCGCAGACGCCGGAGGCGGCGCGCAGCTGGAAGCACTCGGGGCAGGTGTTGCTCTTCAGGACGGCCTTCTCGGCCTCGGCCTCACGGGCCAGGGTGGCCGCCCGGGTGGCGGCGGCCTTCTTCGTGCGCGCCTTGGCCTTGGCCTCCACGGCGTCGCGCTCGGCGGTCACCAGCGCGTTGGCCGCGATGACGTCGGCGTTCTCGTGCTCGAACACGCGCTGGCGCACCGTGTCCGGGATGAAGTCCATCGTCTGCTGGCAGAGCAGGACGGCCACGTCGAGCGGGCAGTCCTTGGCGACCTGCTCCACGACGTCCCCGTGCACCAGGTCCGGGTCGGCGGCGACGAGGCTCTCGACGCGGGCGACGGCCTCGTCGACAGCGGCCTGCAGCTCGGGCGCGACAGCGTCCTCGGCCTCGATGGGACTGGTCACGGGCTGGCTCGCTCTCGGTGAGGGTCTGCTGGCGAGGGTCCGTCGCCGGGCTGAGGATCAGTCTGCCCCACGACCTAGGCGGCGCGCTGCTGCTCCACCCGGTCCAGCAGCCGCAGCAGGGCGGCGTCCACGACGTCCTGCCTGGTGATGTTGACGCTGTGCCCGGCTCCTGGCACGACGGTCAGCTCGGCGTCCGGCAGCGCGTCCGCCATCCGGCGGCTGTGGCTGGCCGGCGTGAGCCGGTCCGCGTCGCCGACCAGCAGGGTCACCGGGATGTCCCGCATCGCGGCCAGCGACGCGTGCTCGTCGTGGTCGAGCAGGGTGCTGTAGAAGGCGGAGGTCACCGTCAGCGGCGTCTCCTCGAGCAGGTCCTGCACCAGCCGGACGAGCTCGGGCTGCGCGTCGTCGCTGCCGAACAGGTACTGCCGGTAGAAGCGCGCGCCCAGCCGGGTGCCGCGCTTGCGGAAGCGCTCCAGCACCGGCGACCACAGCATCGCCAGCCACAGGAACAGCTGCAGCAGCCCGAGGCGGCGCGCGATCCGCACGACCATCCCGAGCGGTCCGGCCTCCACCAGCCCGCCGGAGGAGGTGGCCAGCAGGAAGGTGCCCACGACCCGCTCGCCGAACAGCTCCGGCCGCTGCCGGGCCAGCGCCATGATCGTCATCCCGCCCATGGAGTGGCCGAGCAGGACGACCGGTCCGCGCGGGGCGACCGCGTCGAGCACCTCGCCGAGGTCGCGGCCGAGCTGGTCGATGGTGGCGCCCTGCACCTTGCCCTGCCCACGGCTGCGCCCGTGACCGCGGCAGTCGTACAGGACCGTCCGCGCCCGTCCGCGCAGCGTCTCCCGCTGCAGCAGGAACTCCTCGAGCCGGGCGGTGAAGCCGTGCACCAGGACCACCGTCGGGTCGGGCCCCTCGTCGACCTCCACGTGCAGGTCCACGCCGTCCCTCGTCCGCACCACGGTCTGCATGCGGTCAAGCGTGACGCACGAAGGCCCGGCCCCCAAGCGGGGACCGGGCCTTCGGGACGTGATGTGGACTACTGCGGGACGACGTTCTCCGCCTGCGGGCCCTTCGGGCCCTGCGTGATGTCGAACTCGACGCGCTGGTTCTCGTCGAGGGACTTGTAGCCGTCCGTGGCGATCGCGGAGAAGTGCACGAAGACGTCGGCGCCGCCGCCGTCCTGAGCGATGAAGCCGAAGCCCTTCTCGGCGTTGAACCACTTCACAG
>JAOPWK010000247.1 GCA_025965735.1 Frankiales bacterium | reverse complement strand
CTCGCACTGACCGGGCTCCGGCTCGAGAAGGCCATCTCCGACCTCGAGCTCGGTGCGCTGCTCGCCCTCGCCGGCGTCGGCATCGGCCTGACCACGGCACCGGTGGTCACGGCGAGCCTGGACGCCGTGGCACGCACCCGTTCAGGGCTGGCTGCCGCCACGGTCAACGTCGCGCGCGAGCTCGGCGGCGTCGTCGCCGTGGCGGGTCTCGGCGCGCTGGTGGTGGCCCGCCTGGGCAGCGACCTCGTACGCCGCCTGCTCGACCTGGGCGTGCCCGACGGCAGGACCGAGGTGCTCGTGGAGGCGCTGCTGCGAGGTGCCACGCAGCGGGAGGTCCTGCGCCTGGCCGGCGACCAGGTGCCGCTCGAGGGCCTGCTGCAGCTGAGGGCCGCGGCCGAATCGTCGTACGTCACCAGCGTCCGGCTGGCGCTGCTCGGCGCTGCTGCGGTCGTGCTGCTGAGCGCCGGGCTGTGCGCGCGGTGGCTACAGCCCGGCGTGAACCAGCTCGACGACGCGTAGCAGCGCGTCGGGATCGGTCTCCGGCAGGACGCCGTGCCCGAGGTTGAACACGTGGCCCTCGGCCGCCCGCCCCTGCTCGAGCGTCTCGCGGACCTTGCGCGCGACGACCTCCTCGGGCGCGAACACCAGCGTCGGGTCCAGGTTGCCCTGCACCGCCTTGCCCGGACCGATGCGCTGCACCGCGTCCGACAGCGGGACCCGCCAGTCGACGCCGACGACGTCCGCGCCTGCCTGGCCCATGTCGTGCAGCAGCTCGCCGGTGCCGACGCCGAAGTGGATGCGCGGGACGTCCGCGACGGCCGCGAGGACGCGGGCGCTGTGCGGCTGCACGTACGCGCGGTAGTCGGCCGCCGGCAGCGCGCCGACCCAGGAGTCGAACAGCTGGACGGCGCTGACGCCCGCGTCGATCTGCACGCGCAGGAAACCGAGCGTGATGGTGGCCAGCCGGTCGAGCAGTGCCGACCACAGCGCCGGCTGGCCGTACATGAGGGCCTTGGTCGCGGCGTGGTTCTTGCTCGGCCCGCCCTCGACCAGGTAGCTGGCCAGGGTGAAGGGGGCGCCGGCGAAGCCGATCAGCGGCGTCGCCCCCAGCTCGCCGGTCAGCGCCTGGACCGCCTCGGTGACGTACGGGACGTGCTCGGGTGTGAGCGCCGGCAGCCGGTCGAGGTCCTGCTCGGTGCGGAACGGCTGGGCGACCACGGGACCGACCCCCGGCACGATGTCGAGGTCGACCCCGATGGCCTTGAGCGGCACGACGATGTCGGAGAAGAAGATGGCCGCGTCGACGCCGTAGCGGCGGACCGGCTGCAGCGTGATCTCGGTGACGAGGTCAGGCGTCGTGCATGCCTGGAGCATCTCGGTGCCCTCACGCAGCGCGCGGTACTCCGGCAGCGCCCGGCCGGCCTGCCGCATGAACCAGACCGGGGTGTGCGGGACCGGCTCGCGGTGGCAGGCCTTGACGAAGGCGGACTCGCGGGTGGCGGTGCGGGCGGCGTTGCGGGCGGCGGAGGTGGGCGCGGAGCCATCAGCGGTCATCCCGACCATCGTCCCAGACGGTGCTCGCGGCGCGCCTCCCCGGAACTGTCGGAGGTGCGTGTCACCGTTCTGGTCATGGAGATCCGCTGGTGCGCTGAGTGCATGGACGAGAAGGCCTTCGAGGTACCGCCGTGCGCCGACGGCCACGGTGCCGACTGCCTCGACCTCTCCTGCGTCGAGTGCGGCTTCGCCATCGTCGTGGGCATCCACGACGAGGTCGTGGTCGTGGAGTACGCCGCAGCCTGATCAGCCGCGGGGCGTGACGGCGGCGAGCTCTGCCGCCAGCGCGCTCGAGATCTACATGCTCGGCCGCGGCGACGGCGAGGGGAAGGACGAGCAGCGGCGCCCAGCGGCGGCGGCGCCGGCAGACGTGCCCGGCCGACTCGCCGAGCGTGCCGTCGGCGACCCCGCCGCAGCGAGGGCAGGTCCGGGCGCGCGCGCTCGTCGACGCCGCGCACCCGGCTGGACAGGCTGCGCGACCCGACCGGCTCCAGCACCGGTCCAGGACCACCGATGTCGTGATCATCGCCGGTGCGCGCTGCACCTGAGCGCTAGCCGCCTGCGAGCAGCACGACCCCGACGAGCGCCAGCCCGACGCCGGGCAGCTGCGGGCCGACCAGCCGCTCGCCGTGCACCTGCCGGGCCAGCAGGACCGTGACCACCGGGTAGAGCGAGGCGAGGACCGCGGTCACGCTGATGAGGTCGCTCTGCGAGGCCACGGCGAAGGCGGCGTTGGCGCCGACGTCGAACGCGCCGACCACCACCAGCACCGGCAGCTCGCTGCGGCGCACGTGCAGCTCGAAGCGCCGCGTGGCGAGCATCAGGGCCGTCATCAGCAGCACGGTCGTCAGGCGCATGGTCAGGAGCGTCATGACGACCGACCCGAGCGACCCGCCCTCGGAGCCCTCGGCCAGCAGCAGGAACACCGCGCCGAAGCCGACAGCCGCCAGGCCGGCCAGCACGAGCGGCTTGGCGCCGCCGCCCTTCAGCTCCGGGCCGCTGGCCAGCACGACACCGACCACCGCGGCGACGATGCCGGCCAGCTGCAGCCCGCTCGGCGACTCGCCGCCGGCGAGGCCGAAGGCCACCGGCACCACCACGCCCAGCGCGGCGACGGGAGCGACGACGCCCATCGTGCCGACCGACAGCGCCCGGTAGAAGGCCGCCAGCGCGAGCGGCCCCACGACACCGGCCGCCACACCCGCCAGGAGGTACGCGCGCGGCTCGTCGAGCGCGCCGGCCAGGACGGCGACCGGCACGAGGCCGAGTAGCGCCACGAGCTGAGAGACCCCCACGACGGAGGTGGTGGGCAGCTTCCGCGAGGCGGTCCCGCCGAGGAAGTCGGCGGTTCCCCAGAGCAGGCTGGCGAACAGGGCGAGGAGCACGGGCACCGTCGCGACGCTAGCGGCGCGCCGAACCGCTGCGGGCTCCTCCTGGTCGTACCTTCCGGCTGTGACCGAGGCCGCGGCGCTCCCCGAGCAGTTCCGCGCTGCCGTCGAGGGACTGCGGGCGGCGCTGACCGCGCACGGCCGCGCCGGACTGGACCTCGAGGAGGTGCCGGCACCCAAGCGGCTGGCGCCCTTCGCGGTGGCCGTCTCGGCCGAGGTCGGCCGCGGCGACGAGCAGGTCGCGAGCGGGCGCTTCGTGGTGCTGCACGACCCCGCCGGGCAGGACGGCTGGCGCGGCGACACCCGCGTCGTCGCCTTCGTGTCCGCCGATGTGGAGGCCGAGATGGCCGCGGACCCGGCGCTGGCGCAGGTCGGCTGGTCCTGGCTGACCGACTCGCTGCAGGACCGCGACGCCCGGCACACCGCGGCAGGGGGCACCGTCACCCGCACCGTGTCGTGCCGCTTCGGGCAGATCGAGGACGCCGACGAGGTCAGCGAGGTCGAGGTCCGCGCCTCGTGGACGCCGCTGCCGGACGACACCGGCGCGATCGACCTCGGCGTGCACCTGCTCGCCTGGTGCGACCTGCTGTGCGCGACGGCCGGGCTGCCGCCGCCGGGAGTGCTCGCGCTGCGTCGCTAGGTGGGGGCGCGCGTCAGTCCTGCGCGCGGTGCTGCTCGTACACCGCGCCGACGCTCTGCTGCAGCCGCGGCCGCTCCTCCAGCAGCGTCGCGAGCGCGTCGTACTCCACCCGCAGCGCCTCCACCGGCTCGGCGCTGACCAGGCTGGCCGAGCGCAGGCTGTGGCCGAGCAGCGCCATCTCGCCGATGACCGCGCCGGGCTGGAGCACCGCCCGCTCCTGGCCCCCCGTCAGGACGCGGGCGGAGCCGGCGAGCAGCACGTAGACCGCGTCGGCGGGCGTGCCCTCGTGCACGAACGTCCACTGGGCCGGCATCGTGGTGACCCGGCCGACCTTGGCCAGGGCGACGAGGTCGGCCTGCTCGCAATCGGAGAACGCCTCGAAGCCGGCCAGCCGCGCGGCCAGCTCCTTGTGCTCGCGTCCCAGCACCGGGTCCCCCTGTCGCCGTGTCCGACCTGCCCCGGAACGCTCCCACAGGCCCGGTCAGACGCGCGCGGCCGCCCGCTGGTCCGGCACCGCGAGGTCGCCCGGCGCGACCTGCGCCGAACGGGGCAGGCGCAGCCGCAGGGACGTGCCCTCGCCCAGGACGCTGTCCACGTCCACGCCTCCGCCGGAGAGCCGGGCGCGCTCGCGCAGCAGGCCGAGGCCGACGTGCCGGCCGCGGTCCGGCCTGACGGTGGTGGGGTCGAAGCCCGGGCCCTCGTCGCGCACCTCGGCGCAGACGGCGTCCTGCTCCACGTGCAGCCGCAGGTAGGCGTCGTCCACGTCGGCGTGCTTGACGACGTTGAGCAGCGCCTCCTGGAAGAAGCGGTAGACGGTGATGGCGGCGGCCAGCGGCAGCGGGTACGGCGAGGTCGGCCACTCGACGTGCACGACCAGGCCGTACCGCGCCTCCATGTCGGCCCGCAGCCCGCCGACCGCGGAGGCCAGGTCGCCCTCGCGGAGCGCCGGCGGCCGGGTGCGGGCCATGACGGCGCGGACCTGCTCCTCGGCGTCCTCGACGTAGTCGGTGAGCTTGGCGATGTCCTCCGGCGACGACGGCTTGGTCGCGAGCAGGCCGCGAGCGATCATCAGCGACTGGGCGACGGTGTCGTGCAGCTCGGCGGCCAGCTGGCCGCGGGCGCCCTCCTCGGCGGCGACGAGCCCGGAGAGCAGCTCGAACACGCCCGCTCCGGCGGTCTCGGCCTCGAGCCGGCGCCGCTCCCCCAGGTCGTCGGCGACGCGCACCCGCAGGTGCAGCGCGTCGAGCACCTTGGCCAGCTCGGCCAACTCGATGGTCGTGGTGGTCACCAGCTCGCTGGTGGCGCTGACCGGGCCGGACGGCTCACGCAGGCGCAGCAGCGCGTTGGAGCGCAGCCGGCGCAGCGCGGCCGCGAGCTGCACGGCGCCGGTGACGGCGAGCGACACCAGCAGCAGGCCGACCAGGCCACCCGCCCCCAGCGCCTCAGCGGCGCGCAGGTCCAGCCCGCCGCGGACCCCGAGCACGAGCGCCGTCGTGGCGACGGTCCCGACGACCGCGCCGCCGCAGAGCACGCCCGCCCACACCGCGAGCGGCAGCGCGGGCCGGGTCACCGCAGCACTCCGGTGGTGGTCCAGTCCGACTCGCTGCGCGTAGGCGGCGCCTCGTCGGACGCGCGCAGCAGGTCGGGCTCGGCGGCCAGCGCGACCGCGCCCAGCAGGGAGGCGACGGCCCGCTCGACCAGGTGCAGCTCCTGGACGATGTCGTCGACGCCGCCGGCGGAATCAGCCAGCCGGGCCAGCCGGTCGGCGGACTCGCGCAGCACCAGCAGGGCCGGTGCGGTGGCCGCACCGATGTCGGACAGCGCGCGGGCTGCCTCGTCGGCGAGGTCCACGCGGGCGGCGGCGGCGGAGTTGCGGGCAGCCAGGTCGGCGACCGACAGCCACGCCTCGGCCTGCCCGACGAGCACCTGCGCGAGGCGCAGCTCGTTGCGGTCGAAGCCGGCGGCGTCCGGCCCGCGCTGGGCGCGCAGGACCGCGAGCGGTGCGTCCGGGTCGCCGAGGACGGCGCTGACGTACGGGCGGCTGTCGTGACGGCCGGTCGTCACGCGGCGCTCGCCGAGCGCGCGCAGCACCCACGCCTCGTCGAACACGTCCGAGCTGACGCGCTTGCGGTCCGGCACGCCGGTCTCGTCGCCGACGTAGCGGACCGGTCCGTCCGAGGCGAGCAGCACCAGCTCGACGTCGGCGCCGCCGAGCAGCCGCGCGGCGGCGGTGACGACGACCTGGGCGGAGACGTCGCTGGACCGGCCTGTCTCGCGCTCCTGGCCCCGCGCCAGCTCGGCGAACAGCCGGGCCTCGGCGGCGCGGCGGGTCTGCTGGTCGTACGAGCTCCAGAGCAGGGCGAGCGGCACGACCAGGCCCAGCAGGCCGAGCGGCGCCTCGGCTCCGAGGTAGGCGGCGAGCAGGCCGATGGAGGAGTTGCCGGCGGTGTGCAGCGCGGACAGCGGGGCGCTGCTGGTGACCAGCGAGCGGAACGGCCGCTGCGAGGTGAGCGAGACGGCCACCGCGACGAGCACGTAGTTGACCAGCCAGAAGCCGGCCATCCCGACGCAGGCACCGAGGATGCCCCCGCCGACGAGCGCGGCCAGCGCCTGCCCGACCGCGGTCGCCGCCATGAACTGCGCGACGTTGAACTGCCGCTTGAGGCGGGGCTGGTGCCGGACGTGCTGCGCGACGGCGACGCCGATGCCGACGGCCAGCACCGTCCAGGCGCCGGTGCCGAGGGCGAGCGCGGCACCGAGGGCGCCCTCGGTGAGCGAGAAGGTCCAGCGCTGACGCCCGAACTGCAGGTGGACGACCGCGATCTCGGAACCCGCGACGGCGGCGGCGAGCAGCGGCACGGACCACCAGGCGACGTCGCCCCAGCCGGTCAGGACGCAGAGCGCCAGGGCGAGGAGCAGGCTGAGGGCGCCGACGAGCCGGACGGTGCGCCCGGGCGGCTGGCGCCTCATCGCGCCCATGACCAGCTGTTGGCCGACCAGGAGTTCGCGCTCCAGCTGTTGGCGCTCCACGAGTTCGCGCTCCAGCTGTTCGCCGACCAGCTGTTCGCGCTCCACGCGTTCGCGTCGAAGGAGCCCTCACCCGTGGAGTCGCCCGTGCCTGGGCCGTACGCCGGGTCGTCGATGGCGTCGGCGGCCACCGGGCCGAGGGTCAGCAGGCCGGCACCGTCCCGCTCTCCGTCCAGGTCGTCGGCCCCGCGCCGCAGCGCGGCCTTGACCTGTGCAGGCGTGGCGTCCGGGTGCTGCTGCAGCAGCAGGGCCGCCGCGCCGCTGGTCACGGCGGTGGCCTGGCTGGTGCCGCTGCCGCGCCACAGGTTGCGGTGCCGGGCCGCCTGGTGCTTCTTCGCGATGACGGACGACGGCGGCAGCACGCCGAGCACGCCCACCCCGCTGGCAACGACGTCCGGCTTCTGCACGCCGGCGACGACGGCGCTGCCGCTGAAGGACGCCACGATGCGCTGCCGCGCGCTCAGGTCGGCGGCGCCGACGGTGAGGGCGCGGGGGGTGAAGCCGGGGTCCCCGACGAGCGACGGGTCGTTCCCGGCCGACACGACCACGCTGACGCCGGCGTCCCGTACGGCCTCGACGGCGTCGGTCAGCGGGTCAGCGCCGTACGCGGTGCCCGGCCGGGTGTAGCTGAAGGAGAGGTTGGCGACGTCGACCCGGGCGGCGTTGCGGGCGACCCAGTCCAGGCCGCGGAGGACCTGCGAGAGCCGGGTGCTGCCGTCAGCCTGGGCCACCCGGACCACGAGCACCGTCGCCGCCGGGGCGACGCCGACGGCCGCGTCGTCGACCGGCCCGCCGGCGATGACGGAGGCCATGAAGGTGCCGTGCCCGTAGCCGTCCGTCAGGCCGCCGCGGTTGGGCGTGGTGGCGGTATCGAAGGCGTCCACGAGCCGACCGGAGGCGCGGTTCAGCGCAGCGGTGTCGGTGACGCCGGTGTCCACGACGGCGATGCGGACGCCGCGACCGGCGCCGCGCTGTCCGGCCGCACCCCCGAGGTGAGCGGCCGCGCGGACGCCCTTCCCCTCGGCGGGTTCGCCGGTGAAGCTGACCGCGGCGTCGGGGCTGATCCCGCGCACCCCGGCGGTCCGGGCAGCCCGGGTGAGCGCAGCCGCGGAGCCCTCCACGACCAGCGCGGAGACCGCGGGGAGGGACTGCAGCACCTCGAGGCCGCGCAGCTCCGGGGCCGTCCCGTCGTACGTCACGACCGCACGCAGAGGCGGTGGCTGCAGGACAGCGGCGCCCGAGGCAGCGAGCAGCGACGCGCCCAGCAGGGCGTGCAGCAGAGGCTGAGCGGGAGCAGGGGGCACACGTCTTCCTCGGCAGCAGGTGCCTCCGACTCCAGCGGTTCGAGGGCCTGTCGCCCGTTCGGACTAGTGCCTGCGCCGCAGACGACGCTGCGCCGATCGGCCCACTGCGCTACAGATGGCGCCCGGCACGGCCGATGCACGCTTCGACGGCGGGCGCTTCCGCCGGCTCAGCGAGTGGAGGACGCAGTGACTGCCGGTCTCGAGGGTGTCGTTCAGGCCATCCCCACGCAAACCGCGAGCACCGAGTCGCCCGGCTTCTCGGCCATGGTCGTCGACGACCACCCGCTGGTGCGCGAGTCGATGGTCAACCGCCTCAAGCTCATGGGCGCCCGTGAGGTCGTCGAGGCCGCCACCGTCGGCGAGGCCCGCGCCCGCGCCAACGTCTCCGGCCCCCGCGAGCTGTGCGTGCTGGACCTCGGCCCGCCGGACGGCTCCGGGCTCGACCTGCTCGCCGACCTGCGCGCCGCCGGCTGGCAGAAGCTGGTCGTGCTGTCTGCCGCCGACGACCCCTACTCCGTGCGCGCCGCCTTCGTGGCCGGCGCCCAGGGCTACCTGCTCAAGTCCGCGTCCCCGCTCGTCGTGGCCGACGGCGTCCGGCGGGTGCTCGACGGCGGCGTCTACGCCGACCCGTCGGTCGCCTCCCTGCTGGCCGCCGGCCTGCGCGGCGGTCCCGCCGACAGCGGCGTCAGCGAGCTGTCCGGCCGCGAGATCGAGGTCCTGCGCCTGGTCGCCGACGGCCAGTCCAACAAGCAGATCGGCGAGCAGCTCGGGCTGTCCGCGCTGACCGTGAAGTCGCACCTGGCCCGGATCGCCCGCAAGCTCGGCACCGGCGACCGCGCCGAGATGGTCGCCATGGCGATGCGCGCCGGAGTCATCCGCTAGGGACCGGTTCCCGTACCCTCCTGCCTTGTGACGACGACCCTGCCGGGTCCCGAGGAGGAGGTGGCCGGCGCCGACGACTCCCTCCAGGTCGAGCTGCTGCTCGCCCCCCGCGAGGGGGTGCCGCCGGTCGTGGAGACCGGTGCCGCGCTCGCCGAGGTCGTCGCCCGCTTCGCCGCCGGCACGGGCCCTGTCGCCGTCGACGCCGAGCGCGCGTCCGGCTACCGCTACTCCCAGCGCGCCTACCTCGTGCAGCTGCGCCGCAAGGGCGCCGGCACCGCGCTGATCGACCCGATCGGCTGCCCGGACCTGTCCGAGCTGTCCTCGGTGCTGCAGGACGACGAGTGGGTGCTGCACGCCGCGTCGCAGGACATCCCCTGCCTGGCCGAGATCGGGATGGTCCCGCCGCGCGTCTTCGACACCGAGCTCGCCGGGCGCCTGGCCGGCTTCGAGCGCGTGGGCCTCGGCGCGATGGTCGAGAACGTCCTCGGCCTGCGCCTGGAGAAGGGCCACTCCGCCGCCGACTGGTCCACCCGTCCGCTGCCGGACTCCTGGCTCGTCTACGCGGCGCTGGACGTCGAGGTCCTCGTCGAGCTGCGGGACGCACTCGAGGAGGAGCTGCGCGCGCAGGGCAAGCTGGAGCTGGCCGCGGAGGAGTTCGAGGCGGTACGCCTGGCGGCCCCGCCCGGACCCCGCACCGACCCGTGGCGCCGCACCTCTGGCATCCACCGCATGCGCAACCGCCGCCAGCTGGCCGCCGCCCGCGCCCTGTGGGAGGTCCGCGACGCGATGGCCCGCCGGCGCGACACCGCACCCGGCCGCATCCTGCCCGACGCCGCGATCGT
>JAOPWK010000230.1 GCA_025965735.1 Frankiales bacterium | reverse complement strand
CCGGAGCGCGCCACCCGGCTGCTCGCCGTCGCCTCGCTGGGCCTGCCCTTCCTGGCCTGCCTGCTGGCGGCTCTGCTGTCGAGCTCGACCTGGGTCGTGGCGGCGGCGGGAGCGACGGGAGCCGCGGTGTCGCTGTCGAAGTTCGGGCTCGACGCCGCCGTGCAGGCGCACGTGCCGGGACGCTCTTTGAGCACCGCCTTCGCCCGGTCGGAGACCGCGCTCCAGCTGGCCTGGGTCGTCGGCGGCGCCCTCGCGCTCGCGCTGCCGACGAGCACCACCGCCGGATTCGCCGTGGCCGCGGCCCTGCCGCTGCTGGGGCTGGTCCTCGCGCGCCAGCTCGCCCTGCGCGCTGCCTGACCTCAGACCGCCAGCAGGGCCTTGAAGTCCGCGGGCGCCTCGACGAGCGCGACGTCCCGGTCGAGCTGCACCTCCACGTCCGCCGGCGGGTCCCAGCCGGACGCCACCAGGCTCCGGTAGAGCACGACCCGGGCGTGCAGCAGCCGCTCGGCGGCGCGCTCCGTGGTCTCCACGTGGCCCGCCTTGGACGCGGCCCGCCAGCCCGTCATCGCGGCGCGGTACTCGGCGTACGCACCATCGAGCTCGACCTGCGTCGGGTCCTCGTCGCGGGTGGCCATGCAGGAGGTGTCGGGAAACGGCGCGCTCGTCTTGAGGGCTGACCGGCAGACAGCGGAAGGGGCCCCGCCGACGAGTCGGACAGAGCCCCTTGACGCGCTGCTGGCGGTGGCGGTGGGATTTGAACCCACGGAGGAGTTGCCCCCTCACACGCTTTCGAGGCGTGCTCCTTCGGCCGCTCGGACACGCCACCGGGAGCGACTCTAGCGAAGGCGCCGCTCGTTGAAGAACTCGCGCAGGACGGCCGAGCACTCCTGCCCGAGCACGCCCCGCACGACCTCCGGTCGGTGGTTGAGCCGCCGGTCGCGCAGCAGGTCGTGCAGCGACCCGGCCGCACCGGCCTTGGGGTCGTCGGCGCCGTAGACGACCCGGTCCACCCGCGCCAGCACGATTGCGCCGGCGCACATCGTGCACGGCTCGAGCGTCACCACCAGCGTGCAGCCGGTCAGCCGCCACTGACCGCGCGCCGCCGCCGCCGCGCGCAGCGCCAGCACCTCCGCGTGCGCCGTCGGATCGCCGCTGCCCTCGCGGTCGTTGTGGCCGGAGCCGAGCAGCGCCCCGTCGGGTCCGAGCAGGACCGCCCCAACGGGCACGTCGTCGTGCGCGAGCGCCCGCGCCCCCTCCGCGAGCGCGAGGCGCATCGCCTCGTCGTACGGGCCCTTCACCCCTCGCGCAGCGACTCGAGGACGTCGACGCAGCCGGCCCGCTCGCAGACGGCAGTCAGCACGTCGGCGGGCAGCAGGCCCTCCTCGGCGCACAGCTCGACCAGGTCGTCCGCGGGCGTCCCGAGGTCGGCGAGGACGGCGGTGTCGCCGACCGGCTCGGCGATCGGGCGGGTGCCCTCGTCCTCGTCGTCCTCCTCCTCGACCGGCGGCTCGGCGTCCTCCCAGAGCATCTGCGCGACCTCGCTGGCCTGCACGGCGCGGCGGTCGGACAGGAAGACGCGCGGCTCGTCGAGGGAGCCGGTGCCGCCGTCGACCCGGACGACGGCGAGGTGCTCGTCGTCCTCCTCGAGCAGCATCAGCGCGGGCCCGGCACCCTCGCCGGTGAGGTCGCGCAGCAGGTCCGCGAGCTGCTCGATGTCCTCCACCTCGGAGAGGTCCAGCTCCTCGCCCGTCCACCCGCCCTCGGTGCGGGCGAGGGCGACGGCGAAGTACGACACGAGAGGGCTCCTGGGTTCGAAGGACGCGGACAGGCAGTACCTAGCCCACGAGCGCGTCGACTACCCGCTCGAACGGCTCGGAGAACCCCAACCTGCGGGCGAGGGCGGACAGCATCTCGTCCGCGTACGCGTCGACGTCGGACAGGATGGCCCCCATCTCCATCTCGTCCAGCCCCAGGTCGTCGAACACGCCGAGGTCACCTGCCGGCCAGACCTCCTCGAGGTCGTCGTCCCCCGGCACGTCCAGGTCGAGGTGCTCCAGCACCTGCACGGCCAGGCCCCAGGCCACCGCAGCGGTGACGTCGGACAGCAGCAGGCGCACCCGCCCCATCTGCACGCGGACGACCACGAAGAACTCGTCGGCGACGTTGACCATGGCGAAGGCGCCGTTCTCGCCGGGCTGCTGGCGCACGGCCGCGATCAGTGCCTCGAGGTCGTCGTTGACCGCGTCCGGCAGCACGCCCAGCTGCCACTGCGCGTCCTGGCGGTAGACGAGCACCGCGTACGCGTCGGTCCCGCTGCTGTCGGCCACGACTGGACTCTCGCAGACCACGGCTCCGGGCGGGACGGCAGGCGCGGGTTCACTCCGCCCGTGGCCGGGGTAGGCGGTCAGTAGCGAAAGCTCCCCCCGTCCGGACCCTATGGAGGATCCTCATGGCTCAGCGCAACACGCTCGCCCACGCAATGCACGACATCGGCCTCGCCGCCTGGTTCGGCGGCTCGCTCATGGGCGCCATCGGCGTGAACGGCGCTGCTGCCGACGTCGACGACCCCCGTCAGCGCGCCCGCGTCGCCAACGCCGGCTGGAACCGCTGGACCCCCTTCAACGCCGTCGCCATCGGCGCGCACCTCGTCGGCGGCTACCAGCTGCTCAAGGCCAACAAGGGCCGCGTCGCCACGCAGGACGGCGTGCTCGCCAACACCAACACCAAGCTCGCCCTGACGGCCGGCGCCCTCGGCGCCACCGCCTACGCCCGCGTGCTCGGCAAGAAGATGCAGGCCGCCGGCGACGTCCCGGTCGCGGGTGGCACCGACTCGCTGGCCACCACCCCGCCCGAGGTCGCCAAGGCGCAGAAGCAGCTCTCCGCGCTGCAGTGGGCCATCCCCGGCCTGACCGGCGCGATGCTCGCCAGCAGCTCCCTCCACGAGGAGCAGCAGCGTCCGACGCAGGTCGTCGGCGGCGTCATCAAGAGCCTCCCGTCGACCGTCGGCACCGCCGTCGGTGGCGCCGCGCTCGCCGCGAAGCACCTCGTCACGGACTAGGCACCACCCCGTACGACACGAAGGCCCCGCTCCTGGTGAGCGGGGCCTTCGTCGTGCGCGGCTACTCCGTCGCGGGAGCCGGGTCCGGGGAGGTGGGCGCGCCCTTCTGGCCGAAGAAGGAGTGCGCGCAGGCCACTCCCGCGACGACGCCGGAGGCGGCCGCGACCGACACCAGCTGCAGCCCGGGGGTCACGTCGCCGGCGGCGTAGACGCCCGGCACCGACGTCAGCCCCTTGCTGTTGACGGCGACGTAGCCCTCGTCGTCCAGCTCGCAGCCGAGGCTCGTGGCCAGCTCGACCCGCGGCTGGTGCGCGATGGAGAACAGCACCATCGAGGCCTCGAGCACCTCGCCCCCCTCGAGCTCCACGCCGGTGAGGTCGCCCCGGGTGCCGACGAAGCGGATCGCGTTGCGCTCCAGCAGGCCGATGTCGTGCGTGGCCAGCTCCATGCGGCACTCGCGGTCGCCCTGGAAGCTGATCCCGTTCGTCACCACGGTCACCGACGCCGCCCAGTTCTTGAGGGTCTCGGCAAAGCCGACCAGGTGCGGGTCCCAGCCGAGCGCGACGACGTGCCGGTCGCGCGCCTCGTACCCGTCGCAGGACGGGCAGTGGAAGACCGAGGCGCCGTAGTGGTCGTGGAAGCCCTCCACGTCCGGGAAGGCGTCCTTGACCCCGCAGGCCAGCACGAGCCGGTGCGCGAGCAGGTCGTCGTCGACCTCGAACAGCCCGTCGTCGCGCTTCACGACGGTGGACGCGCTGCGCTCCCGGATCTGGACCGTCGGGTAGGCGAGCACCTCCTCGCGGCCGGTCCGGATGAGGTCCAGCGGCTTCTGCGGGTCGCGCCCGAGGTAGCCGTGCGAGCGCTCGACCATGCCGGAGCGGTACTCGGTCGAGTCGAGCACCACCACCGAGCGCCGGTAGCGGCCGAGCCAGGAGGCGGCGGCCAGCCCGGACGGCCCGCCGCCGACCACGACGACGTCGACCTCGAGGCGGCTCATACCGCTTCCAGCAGACCGCGGGCGGCGACGGCCTCGAGCGAGAGCGTGCGGTAGCCCACCTCCTCGAACAGCACCACGATCCGGTCTCCCTCGTACCGCATGACCACTCCCTCACCCCACGAGGCGTGGGAGACCCTGCTCTGCAGGGCGTACGGCGACGAGGCCGCGTCCGGCGCCTCCTCGGCGGTGCCGGCCGCGCAGGTGTCGCAGTTGCCGCACGGCTCGTCCAACGTCTCGCCGAAGTAGGCGAGCAGGAACTGCCGCCGGCAGCCGGTGGTCTCCGCGTAGGCCCGCATCATCTCGACCCGGGACTGCTCGACCTTCTTGTGGCTCTCGGCGACGTCCGCCGCCGCCTCGGCCGCCTCGCGCGGGCTCCGCGCGTCCACGCTGGCCGCGATGGCGCCGTCCGGCTGCACCTCGACCGCGCCCGCCTGCTCGAGCAGGTTCACCAGCCCGGCGAGGCGGGTCGGCTGCAGGTCCGCCTCCTCCGCGAGCGCCGTCGGCTCGACCGCGCCGTCGGCGTGGTTGACCAGGGTCGCGACCTTGCGCAGGGCCTGCTCGTCGGTACCGCCGCTGGCGAAGAACTTGCGCAGCCCCAGGTCCTCCTGGCGGTAGTACAGCGCGGCCACGGCCGGCTGGCCGTCGCGGCCCGCGCGGCCGACCTCCTGGTAGTAGCGGTCCAGCGAGTCGGCCACCTCGGCGTGCAGGACGAACCGCACGTCCGCCTTGTCGATGCCCATGCCGAACGCCGTCGTCGCCACCACGACGTCGAGCCCGCCTGTGGTGAAGCGCTCGTGCACGTCCTCGCGGTCGGCCGCGCGCATGCCTGCGTGGTAGGCCGCGGCGTCGATGCCGAGGTCCGCCAGCGCCTCCGCGTACGCCTCCGCGCTCTTGCGGGTGGCGGTGTAGACCAGGCCGGGCTTGGCCTCGCCCATGGCCCGCATGACGACGGCTTCGCGACGCTGCTCGTCGTCGCGGTGGGTCAGCACCTCGAGCAAGAGGTTCGGCCGGTCGAAGCCGCTCACGACCTGCACCGCGTCGCGCAGCCGCAGCCGGCTCACGATCTCGTCGCGCACCGGCGGCGACGCGGTCGCCGTCAGCGCCAGCACCCGAGGGCTGCCGACACGGGCGATGGCGCTGTGCAGCCGCAGGTAGTCGGGGCGGAAGTCGTGGCCCCACGAGGAGATGCAGTGCGCCTCGTCGACGACGAACAGCGACGGCTTCGCGGCCGCGACGGCCTCCAGCACCTCCGGCTTGCTGAGCTGCTCCGGAGCGAGGAAGAAGAACTCCACCTCCCCGGCGCGCAGCGCGTCGAACGCGGCCTCGCGGGCCTTGTCGGACAGGCTGCTGTTCGCCTGGACGGCCGCCCCTGCACCCTCGCGCCCGAGCAGCCCCGCGACCTGGTCGCGCTGCAGCGAGATCAGCGGGCTGACGACGACGGTCGGACCGTCCAGCAGCATGGCCGGGATCTGGTACACGGCGCTCTTGCCCGAGCCGGTGGGCATGACGACGAGGGTGTCGCTGCCCTCCATGACGGGGCGCATCGCCTCGAGCTGGCCGGGGCGGAGCTCGTCCCAGCCGAAGGCGTCGCGGGCGGTCCGCCGCAGGTCCTCGTCGTGGGGCTGGTCGGTCGTGCGGTTGCGGGACAGCGGAGGCTCCAGGCGTGCGAGGTGGCGCCGGCCCCGGAGCGGGGCGGCGTGAGCGGGGACTACCCGCGGGAGCGCGGATCAGCCGTCGGGGCAGCGAGAGACGAGCCTGCCCTGAGCGCGCCCGACCGGCACCTCGAGAGCGGGCTCAGCCGCGGGTGGTGCGGGCGTGCAGCAGGGCCCGGGCGCGCTCGAGCTGGGAGGCGCGCGGGCGCAGCCGGGCACGCAGGGCCGCGGCCTCCTTGAGCGAGTCCAGGACGTCCCGCCGCCGGCGCCGCTCGGCGTCGGTGAGGCGGCGCGTCGGCTCGGACATGCGGAGCAACTACCCCGCACCGGACACTGATCACGCACCGCAAGCGGGTCGTCACGTACTTGTCACCTCAGCGCTTGCCCGCTCTAGGCTGACTGCATGACCGAGCTCGACACCCGTCCCGTCGGCGACCCGCAGCTCGACGACGGCGAGGACAACCGGTTCAGCCACTACGTGCGCAAGGAGGACATCCTCCGCAGCGCCGTCGA
>JAOPWK010000219.1 GCA_025965735.1 Frankiales bacterium | reverse complement strand
GGGGCCGTCGTGGCGGGCGGGCAGCGCGTCGTCGCGGACCCCGCAGGCGACGACCTCGGGGCAGCGTGCCGCGCCGGTCGTGGCCACGACGTGGTGCGAGGCGCCGAGCAGGCGCAGCTCGAGCGAGCCGGTGGAGCCGGTCAGCACCAGCGAGGCCAGCGGTGCCGGGGCGTCGTCACCGAGCCACCACGACAGCGCCGACGCGCGGGCGTCGACGAAGGGGACGGCGAGGGGGGCCAGCACGTCAGGACTCCCGCACGTCAGCTGTGCAGGATCGTGAGGCTCTCGAGGGAGATGACGCGCCCCGAGCTGACCTCCCACGACCCGCCCGCGGAGAACCGCTCGAAGCCCAGCCGGGCAGGGCCGCCGTCGGCCGGCAGGTAGTCGACGTACTCCATCTCGCCGGACTCGGCCGCACCGGTGGTCCCGGTGGAGGCGTAGCGGGCGCGGCCCCGCTCGTCGCGCTCGAAGGCGGTGCCGGCGTGAGCGACCTCCTTGCTGTCGGGCGTCAGGTCGGAGCCGGCGACGCGGTCCCACAGGACCAGCTCGAGGCCGCCCTCGTCCTCCTCGACCGACAGCCAGTGCCGCCGCTCGCCGGCCGCCGTGGAGCCGTCGAGCAGGTGCTCCTTCCAGCGGTAGCCGTCCTCGGTCAGCGCCAGCGTGCCGCGCACGACGAAGTCTCCCGTCTCGCCGGACAGCGTCACGACGTCGCCGGGCTTGAGGGTGCGCGGGTCGGACGTCAGCGGGCCCGGGCCCATCGGGTCGACGGTGCGCGCCCGCTCGGCCAGCCCCTGGTCGCGCTTGCGGCGCCGCAGGACGCTCACGAGCACCACCCCGACCACGGCGAGCAGCACGAGCAGGACCAGGACGAGCACGAGTCCGACGAGGGAGTCCACGCCCCGACCCTATGCGGCGGACACGACTCGTCCCCTGCCAGGAGGAATCGGTGGTACAGCGGCGAACCCTTGGGGGTGTGAGTATTCACATACCGTCTCTCCCTGACCCGCACGCGGAGCCCCCATGAGCAGCCCCCGCCTCGTCGTCGACCGCCTCACGCAACCCGTGTGGCGGGTCGACGCGCAGTGCCGCAGCAAAAACGCCGTGCACTTCTTCGCCCCCTCGCACGTCGAGAGCAAGTCGGACAAGCAGGTCCGTGAGAGCGCGGCGCGCGCGCTGTGCGGGGCCTGCAAGGTGCGGGCGCAGTGCCTCGAGTACGCGCTGGACGTGCAGGAGCCGCACGGCATCTGGGGCGGCCTGAACGAGGCCGAGCGCCGGCGGATCGTGCGCAGGCGGCTGGCCGACACCGGGCAGGAGGGGTAGCCCCTAGCATCGGCCCATGCCGAAGTGGGAGTACGCGACCGTCCCCCTGCTCGTCCACGCGACGAAGCAGATCCTCGACAACTGGGGCGAGGACGGCTGGGAGCTCGTCCAGGTCGTGCCCGGCCCGGGCGGCGGCGAGCAGCTGGTGGCCTACTTCAAGCGGCAGAAGGCGTGAGCGCCCACCAGAGGCTCGAGGAGCTCGGGCTGCAGCTCCCGCCCGTCGTCCCGCCGGTGGCGGCGTACGTGCCGGCCGTCCGCTCGGGCAACCTCCTCTTCACCTCCGGCCAACTGCCGATGGTCGACGGCGAGCTGCCGGCGACCGGCAAGGTCGGTGCGATGGTCACGGCCGAGCAGGCCAAGGACATGGCGCGCACGTGCGCGCTGAACGGCCTGGCCGCGATCGACGCCCTGGTCGGGCTGGACGCGGTCGTGAAGGTCGTGAAGGTCGTCGGCTTCGTCGCCTCCGCCCCTGACTTCACCGGTCAGCCCGGTGTCGTCAACGGCGCCTCAGAGCTGCTGGGCCAGGTGTTCGAGGGCGACGCCGGGCAGCACGCGCGGTCCGCCGTCGGCGTCGCCTCGCTGCCCCTCGACGCACCGGTCGAGGTCGAGCTGGTCGTGGAGCTCGACCCCGCGCGCGTCTCGGCCTAGCCCTGTCTGCGGAGCGAGCGCCGTGGTGGGAACGGTGAGCGGTGGGCCGCCTCCGGAGCTGTTCGAGCGCGCTCGGGCGATGAAGCGCGGCGAGATCGCGGTGCCGCCCACCCGTGACGCCGCCACGGTCGCCCTGCTGCGCGACACCCCGGACGGGCACGAGGTGTACCTGCTGCGCCGGGTGCGGGCGATGGCCTTCGCCGGCGGCATGCACGTGTTCCCGGGCGGCTCCGTGGATCCCGCCGACGCGCATGCCGCCGTGGCCTGGTCCGGCCCGCCGCCGTCCGCCTTCGCCGCGGCCTTCGGGTGCGACGAGCCGCTGGCCCGCGCTCTGGTCTGCGCAGCCGTGCGCGAGACCTTCGAGGAGTCCGGCGTGCTGCTCGCCGGCCCGTCGGAGCACGAGGTGCTGGCAGACGTCAGCACCGACGAGTGGGAGGCCGAGCGCGCGTCGCTCGAGGCCCGGGAGCAGTCGCTGTCGGACCTGCTGACCCGCCGGGGCCTGGTGCTGCGGGCCGACCTGCTGCGGCCGATGGCGCACTGGATCACCCCCGAGGTGGAGGCCAAGCGCTTCGACACCAGGTTCTTCGTGGCGCGGGTGCCGGAGGGGCAGGTCTGCCGCGAGGCCGGCACCGAGGCCGACCGCCGGCTGTGGCTGCGCCCGCAGGAGGCGCTCGACCAGCAGCTCGGCATGCTGCCGCCGACCGCCGTCGCACTCATGGACCTCGCGTCGCACGCCGACGTCGAGAGCGCGCTGGGCGCCGCGCGCACGATCCGCCCGGTGCTGCCGAAGCTGGTCGTCGCCGACGACGACAGCGTCGCCTTCCTGCTGCCGGGCGACCCCGGCTACCCGGAGGACTAGTGCTGCGCGCGGTCACACCGACGGCCGGTGTCGTGCTCGCGCCGAACCCGGGGCCGATGACGCTGGACGGCACCAACACCTGGGTGCTGCGCGACCCGTCGTCGGAGTCCTGCGTCGTCGTCGACCCGGGACCGCTGACGGAGTCGCACCTGCAGGAGGTGGCGGCGCAGGGGCCGGTCGAGGTGGTGCTGTTGACGCACGGCCACGCCGACCACAGCGAGGGCGCCCGCCGCTTCGCCGAGCTGACGGGGGCGCCGGTGCGTGCGCTCGACCCGGCGCACCGGCTCGGCGACGAGGGCCTGGGCGCGGGGGACGTCGTCGCGGCGGCCGGCATCGAGCTCCGCGCGCTCGCGACGCCGGGGCACAGCAGCGACTCGCTGTCGTTCGTCCTGCCGGACGCCGTCCTCACCGGGGACACCGTCCTCGGCCGCGGCACCACCGTCGTCGCGCACCCGGACGGCGTGCTGGCCGACTACCTCGACTCGCTGCGGCGCCTGCGCGAGCTCGGGGACCTCACGGTGCTGCCCGGGCACGGCCCCGAGCTGGCCAGCGCCGGAGTCGCCGCCGAGCAGTACCTCGCTCACCGGGAGGCGCGGCTCGGTCAGGTGCGGGCTGCGGTCGAGGCCGGAGCCACGACGGCCGAGCAGGTCGTCGAGGTGGTCTACGCCGACGTGGACCGGGCGCTGTGGCCGGCCGCCACGATGTCGGTGCTCGCGCAGCTGGCCTACCTGAGATGACGTGCCCGGTCTGCGGGACACCGACCGTCCCCGGCGCGCGCTTCTGCTTCGCCTGCGGTGCAGCACTTCCCGAGGGCAGCGGCAGTGACGGCGAGGCCGAGCGACGGCTCGTGACCGTGCTGTTCGGCGACCTGTCGGAGTTCACCAGCTGGTCCGAGGACCTCGACCCCGAACGGGTCGGCGTCGTGACCGACCGGGTGCTGGCGACGCTGGCGCAGGCCGTCACCGACTTCGGCGGCCACGTCGACAAGCTCACCGGCGACGGGCTGATGGCCGTGTTCGGCGCACCCACCGCGCACGAGGACGACGCAGAGCGGGCGGTGCGCGCCGCCGCACGGATGCAGACCGCCGTGCGCCGCGTCGTCGAGGAGGAGAGCGGTGGCGGCCGGCGACTGGGGCTCCGGGTCGGCCTCAACACCGGCATCGTCCTGGCCGGCATCCAGGCGCACCTGTCGTACACCGTCGTCGGCGACACCGTGAACACCGCGTCGCGGCTGTCGGACGCGGCCGGCGTCGGCGCCGTCTTCGCCGGCCGCGACACCGCGCTGGCGACCATGTCGATCGCCTCGTGGCGCTCGCTGCCGCCGCTCCGGCTCAAGGGCAAGCGCGAGCCCGTCCCGGCGTACGAGCTGGACGGGCTGCGGCCGGCGTCGGCCAGCCGGCTCGGGCTCGGCGACGAGGCCACGATGATCGGGCGCGACGCCGAGCTCGGCCTGCTGATGGGGCGCGTGCTGGAGGTCAGCGACCGCGACCAGCCGCGCTCGGTGCTCGTCACCGGGGATGCCGGCATCGGCAAGACCCGCCTGGCGCAGGAGCTCTCGCGCTTCGCGGGCGAGCTGCCCGGGGCGCGGGTGCTGTGGGGCCGCTGCGCGCCCTACGGCGAGGGGCGCGACCTCACCTCGGTGGCGGAGATGGTCCGCACCGCCTGCGGCATCGGCGAGGCCGACGACGCGGCGACCGCCCGCGAGCGGGTGGCCCGCACGGTGGCGCGGCTCGAGCACCCTGCCTACTCCGGCGTCGTCCCGCGCGCGATGGCCGAGCGGCTCCGCGCGCTGCTGGGGCTGGAGCCCGATGCCGGTGGCGCGCCGCGGGAGGCCGCCACACCCGGCGTGCCCGTAGGAGGGGACCAGGTGCGGCAGGCGGTGGCGGCGCTGTTCACGGCGCTGGCGGCGGACGGTCCGCTCGTGCTCGTGACCGACGACCTGCACTGGGCCACGCCGGTGATGCTCAGCGGGCTGCTCGACGTCGTGGCGCAGACCCGCGGTCGGGTGCTGCTGCTCGGCGTCGGCCGGCCGGACATGCTCGAGCTGACCACCGCCGGCGGCCGCTCGTCGGAGGGAGGCGGCGCCGCCTGGTGGCACGGGCTGCCGGAGGTCGAGGTGCTGCCGCTGCTCCCGCTGGAGGAGAGCGCGACCGAGCGCCTGCTGCGCGCCTACCTCGGCACGCCGAGCAGCGAGGTCGACACCTCGGTCCGCACGGCCCTGCTGTCGCGCGCGCAGGGCAACCCCTTCTTCCTCGCCGAGCTGCTGCACCTGCTGGTCGACCGCGGTGCGCTGGTGCGGCTCGAAGACCGGTGGGTCGTCACCGGCGAGCTGCCGGACGGCGTGCTCCCGGCCGGTGTCCGCGCGGTGCTGGCGGCGCGCATCGACGGGCTCGACGGCAAGGCCAAGGGGGTGCTGCGCGACGCGGCGGTGCTCGGCTTGCGGGTGACGGTCGAGGGGCTGGTCGCGGTCGGGAAGGCCAGCGGGCACGGCGATCCGGCGGTGGTGCGCTCTGCGGTGGACGTGCTCGTGGAGCGGCGGCTGCTGGAGGCCGACTCCGACGAGGGCAGCTACCGGTTCGGGCACACGCTGGTGCGCGACGTGGCGTACGCCGGCCTGGCCAAGGCCGACCGCGCCCGCCGGCACGCGGCCGCCGCGCTGTTCGCCCAGACGTCGCAGGCGCTCAGCCCGGAGGCGGCCCGCT
>JAOPWK010000218.1 GCA_025965735.1 Frankiales bacterium | reverse complement strand
TCCGTTGGAGGCCGATCCTTCCGTGCCGCGCCCCGCCGTGTCGAGGACCCCCTGCGGCTGCGAGACTTCCTCGTCGTGCCTGCCGCCCCTCCACCCGCTGCCTGGGGCGTCGTGGTGCCGGTGAAGCGGCTGGCCGTGGCCAAGTCCCGGCTGTCGGCGTACGGCGACGCCGCCCGCCGCGAGCTGGCGCTCGCGTTCGCCGCTGACGTCGTGGCCGCGGCGCTCGACTGCTCGCTGGTGGAGCAGGTCCTCGTGGTGACCGACGACCCGGACGCCGCCGCCGCCCTGGCCGCTCTGGGGGCGCGGGTCGCGCCGGACGATCCGGACGCCGGCCTCAACCCGGCGCTCGAG
Source organism: Frankiales bacterium (assembly GCA_025965735.1). Classification (GTDB taxonomy): domain Bacteria; phylum Actinomycetota; class Actinomycetes; order Mycobacteriales; family SCTD01; genus SCTD01. Next base: position 29,880 of record JAOPWK010000218.1, on the reverse strand, counting down.
CACGGGGCGGAGCTGCTGCGGGCCGGCCGGGCGGACCTCGGCATCGCGACGGTCTCCTCGGACCTGCCCGCGCTGACGCCCTCGGACCTGCGCGCGGCGCTGGCGGCCGTCCCCGTCGGCGGGCGCGCCTTCGTCGCCGACTCCGCCGGCACGGGGACGACGTTGTTGGCCGCCTCCGCCCCCGCGTCGCTCCTGCCGTCGTACGGGCCCGGTTCCCGCGAGCGACACCTCCTGGGAGGCGCCGTGGAGCTGAGCGGTCCCGCGGCCATCCGGCGGGACGTGGACACCCCGTCAGACCTCCGGGACGCGCTGCTGCTCGGCGTGGGCGCTCGCACCGCGGCCGTCGCCGCTGGGCTGCCGGTCTAGGTGCCGGGAACGCCGAAGGCCCCGCCGGAGCGGGGCCTTCGGGACGGGACGAGCTACTTCTTGGCGGCCTTCTTGGCCGGCGCCTTGGCCGCGCTCTTGGCCGGCGCCTTGGCGGCGCTCTTCGTGGCCGCCTTCGCCGGAGCCTTGGCCGCCGACTTGGCCGGCGCCTTGGCCGCACTCTTGGTCGCCGCCTTCGCCGGTGCCTTGACCGCGCTCTTGGCCGGTGCCTTGGCCGCACTCTTGGCCGGCGCCTTGGCCGCGCTCTTCGTCGCCGCCTTCGCCGGAGCCTTGGCCGCGGACTTCGCCGGCGCCTTGGCCGCGCTCTTCGTGGCCGCCTTGGCGGGAGCCTTCGCCGCGGACTTCGCGGGCGCCTTCGCAGCCGACTTCGCCGGAGCAGCAGCCGACTTCGTCGCGGCCTTGGCCGGAGCCTTGGCAGCCGACTTCGACGGAGCAGCAGCCTTCGCGGCCTTGGCCGGAGCCTTGGCGGCGGCCTTGGCAGCAGACTTCGTCGCGGACGCGGCCTTGGCCGGAGCCTTGCCGGCGGCCGAGGCCACCGGACCAGCAGCGCTCTTCACGGCTGAACCGGCGCGGGCCGTGACGGCGCGGGCGCCGGAGCTGCTGCCGGCGGGGAGCTTCTTGGCGCCGCTGACGATGTCCTTGAAGCCCTGGCCAGGACGGAACTTCGGGACGGAGGTCTTCTTCAGCTTCACGGCCGCACCGGTGGCCGGGTTGCGGGCGGTGCGGGCCGCACGGTCGACGCGCTCGAAGACGCCGAAGCCGCTGATGCCGACCTTCTCGCCCTTGGCGACAGCGCGCGTGATGGCGTCGACGACACCCTCGACCGCGGCGGTCGCCGTCTTCCGGTCACCGAGCTTCTCGGTGACAACCTCGATCAGCTCGGACTTGTTCACGACGGCTCCTTGGGTGCACTGCCGAGGCGCTCTGCCCCTTGGGCGCGCAGGCTAGGCCCCGGGAGCGGTCATCACAACGACCTGAGCACCGGCAGTTCCTTGTGTCGCAAGGGCTTTGCCAGGCTAGAGCGGCTGGTCCGGCGTCTCGTCCGGGGGCACCAGGCCTGCGTCGAGGTCCGCGAGGAGCAGGTCCAGCCGGGCCGACGCCCTCGTCACGTCGTGCTTGCTGGCGTCGGTGAGCGCGATGAGTCTCCTTGCCACACGGGCCTTCTCGTCCGGGGAAGCGTCCAGCGCGGCCACCCTGCGGTGAGCGTCGCGGAGGCGCACGGCGAGCTCGGCGGCGAGCTCCTCGCTCACCTGGAGCCGACGGTCGTGGTGGGCAGGTGTGCGGCGCGCACGGCCTCGTACGAGGCGATCTCGGGCTCGGCGCGCAGCGTCAAGCCGATGTCGTCGAGGCCCTCCATGAGGCGCCAGCGGGTGAAATCGTCCAGCGGGAAGGGGGCGACGAGGTCCGCGGCACGCAGCTCGCGCGCCCCCAGGTCCACCGTCACGGGCAGGTCCGGCCGCTGCTCGACGAGCGCCATCAGCTGCTCGACGACCGGCGCGTCCAGCTGCACGGGTACGAGCCCGCCCTTGAGCGCGTTGCTGCGGAAGATGTCGGCGAAGCGGGGACTGACCACGGCGCGGAAGCCGAAGTCCTGAAGGGCCCAGACCGCGTGCTCACGCGACGACCCGGTCCCGAAGTTCTCGCCGGCGACCAGGATGCTGGCGCCGGCGTGCTGCGCGGCGTTGAGGACGAACGACGGGTCCTCGCGCCACTGGCTGAACAGCCCGCGGCCGAAGCCGGTGCGCTCGACCCGCTTCAGCCAGTCGCTCGGGATGATCTGGTCGGTGTCGACGTCGCTGCGGCGCAGCGGGACGGCGCGACCGGTGTGGGTGGTGAAGGCGTCCATGTCAGACCTCCTGCAGGTCGGCGGGAGCGGCCAGCCGGCCGGCCACAGCGGTCGCGGCGGCGACCTCGGGTGAGACCAGGTGGGTGCGCGCGCCTCGCCCCTGCCGGCCCTCGAAGTTGCGGTTCGAGGTGGAGGCGCTGCGCTCCCCCGGCTGGAGGATGTCGGGGTTCATGCCCAAGCACATCGAGCACCCGGCGTTACGCCAGTCGAAGCCCGCCTCGCGGAAGACCTCGTCCAGGCCCTCCTGCTCTGCCTGCAGCTTCACCAGCATCGAACCGGGCACCACCATGGCGCGTACGCCCGGGGCGACCTTGCGGCCGCGCAGCACGTCGGCGGCGGCGCGCAGGTCCTCCATCCGGCCGTTGGTGCAGGACCCGAGGAAGACGGTGTCGACGGCCACCTCCCGCATGGGCGTGCCTGCCTGCAGGCCCATGTACGCCAGCGCGCGCTCGGCCGCGTCGCGCTCGCTGCCGGCCGGCATCGACTGCGGGTCAGGCACGGTCGCACCCAACGGGACCCCCTGTGCGGGGTTGGTCCCCCACGTGACGAAGGGCGTCACGGCGGCGGCGTCGAGGACGACCTCCTTGTCGTACACCGCGTCCTCGTCACTGCGCAGCGCGTCCCAGGCCTGCACGGCGGCGTCCCAGTCGACACCCTGCGGGGCGTGCGGACGGCCCTTCAGGTAGGCGTAGGTCGTCTCGTCGGGCGCGACCATGCCGGCGCGGGCGCCCCACTCGATGCTCATGTTGCAGACCGTCATCCGGCCCTCCATGGACAGCGCGCGGACCGCCTCGCCGCGGTACTCGACGACGTGACCCTGCCCGCCGCTGGTGCCGACCTGCGCGATGAGCGCGAGCACGAGGTCCTTGGCGCTGACGCCCGGCTGGAGCGCGCCCTCGACGTGCACCGCCATCGTGCGCGGGCGGACCAGCGGGAGCGTCTGGGTGGCGAGGACGTGCTCGACCTCGCTGGTGCCGATCCCGAAGGCCAGCGCGCCGAACGCGCCGTGGGTGCTGGTGTGGCTGTCGCCGCAGACGATCGTCATGCCGGGCTGGGTGACCCCGAGCTGCGGGCCGATGACGTGCACGATCCCCTGGCCCGCATCGCCCATCGGGTGCAGGCGGATGCCGAACTCGCCGCAGTTCTTGCGCAGCGTCTCCACCTGCGTGCGGCTGACGGGGTCCTCGATGACGAGCCCGGTCGTCGGGACGTTGTGGTCCTCGGTGGCGAGGGTGAGGTCCGGCCGGCGGACGGTGCGGCCGGCCAGGCGCAGGCCGTCGAAGGCCTGCGGGCTGGTGACCTCGTGGACGAGGTGCAGGTCGATGTAGACGAGGTCCGGCTCGCCCTCGGCGCGACGGACGACGTGCGCGTCCCAGACCTTCTCGGCGAGCGTGCGACCCATCGTTGCCATCCCAGCATGTGAGAAGTTAGTGTCACTACGTGGAACAGAGTAGCGGAGTCGGCGTCCTGGACAAGTCCGTCCTCGTGCTGGAGGCGGTGGAGTCCGGCGCCACCTCGCTGGCCGCCCTGGTGGAGCGGACGGGGCTGTCGCGGGCCACGGTGCACCGGCTGGCCGTGGCGCTCGAGGTGCACCGGCTGCTGGCCCGGGACCGCCACGGGCGCTGGCGGCTCGGACCCCGGCTCGGCGAGCTCGCCGGCGGACCCGTCGGCGACGACCTGCTGGAGCGGGCTGCCGGGGTGCTCCCGCGGCTGCGGGACACGACGGGCGAGAGCGCCCAGCTGTACCGGCGACAGGGCGAGCAGCGGGTCTGCGTCGCGGCGGCCGAGCGCGGCAGCGGCCTGCGGGACACCGTGCCTGTCGGGAGCTCGCTGCCGATGACGGCCGGTTCCGCGGCCCAGGTGCTGCTCGCCTGGGCGCCCGAGGACCCGCTGGTGCGGACAGCGGCCTTCACCCCGCGGACCCTGGCCGAGGTCCGGCGTCGGGGCTGGGCCCACTCGGTGGCCGAGCGCGAGTCCGGCGTGGCCTCGGTGTCGGCGCCGGTCCGCACCCGCGGCGGAGCCGTGGTGGCCGCGGTGAGCGTGAGCGGGCCGCTGGAGCGGCTGACCCGCTCCCCCGGGCGCCTGCACGCCCCTGCCGTCCTTGCCGCGGCCGCCGAGCTCGCCGCCGACTAGCGGGGACCGGGGCGAACTACCCCAAGAACGGTCACAACGGGCCATGGCGCCCGCCGCAGTTGGGCGGCACTGTCGACCCGTGACCCCCTCGCTGCACGCCGCCACCCGCACCTCCCGCCGCCCGGCACCCGTCGCCGACCTCGAGGCTCTCCGCGTGCGGAACGAGGACGTGGTCACGGCCGTGTCCGCGGCGCCCGTGCAGCACCTGCCGGCGGAGCTCCTGGACGCCCTGCTGGGGTCCTGGGGCACGCCGGAGGAGCTCGGGCTCGCCCCGCAGCGCCGCCTGCACGTCGTCGCCGGCTGAGCGCCACCTGCCGCCTGTGGATGCTCGCGTCGGCTTGTCGGACCCTGGAGCCAGCCTGACCGCATGCGGATCTGCGAGACCCTCGACTGCGACCGCGAGGTCTACGCGCGCGGGCACTGCGGGCGGCACTACAAGCAGCTGCTGCGACACGGTCAGGTGCAGCCGGACCGGGCGCCGACCACCTGCGCCGTGAGCAGCTGCGGGCGTGCAGCGGTCACCCGGGGCTGGTGCCACGGCCACTACCTGCGCTGGAGCCGCACGGGCGACGTGCGCGCGGACGTGCCGTTGACCCGGCCGAAGGCGGACACCTGCCAGGTCGAAGGCTGCCCCCGCGGCGCCGTCAGCGCTGGCCTGTGCCGGTCGCACAGCGAGCGTCGCCGCAAGCACGGCGATCCGACTGCAGGCGGGCCGCTCCGCACGATCACAGGCGACGGCTCGATCAGCCACGGCTACTGGTGGCGTGCCGTCCGACCGGACGAGCGGCACCTGGTGCCGCCCGGGCGTCGGGCCGAGTTCGAGCACCGGCTCGTGTTGGCGGCTTCGCTCGGCCGCCCGCTGAGGCCGGACGAAGTGGTGCATCACGTCAACGGCGAACGCCTCGACAACCGGCTCGAGAACCTCGAGCTGTGGTCGACAGCGCAGCCGAAGGGGCAACGCGTGGCGGACAAGCTGGACTGGGCATGGGCGATGCTGCGCCGTTACGACGTGGAAGCCGTGAGCGCCCTGGGTCTGGACCTGGACCCGGAGACAGGTCTCCCGAACGGCGACTGTCCGACCACATGATGTGGTCGGACAGTCACGTTACGTAGCCCCGAAGGGATTCGAACCCTCGCTACCGCCGTGAGAGGGCGGCGTCCTAGGCCGCTAGACGACGGGGCCCTAGGCGTGCAGATGAAGTTGTCGAGCGGTCGTGCGCTGGGGTACCTGGACTCGAACCAAGACTAACGGAACCAGAAACCGTCGGGCTGCCAATTACCCCATACCCCATGGAGGCCGCCGGGGGGTCGCCCCTGCGGTCCGGCGAGAAGTCTAGCGGACGGCGAGGTCGGGCCGGCACCGCCGCAGGACGGATCAGGCGCCGGCAGCGGCTCGCAGCCGGCGCAGCGCGCGCTCGCGGCCGAGCAGCGCGATGGACTCCGGCAGCGGGGGGGCGATGGATGCACCGCAGACGGCCGTGCGCAGCGGCGTGTACGCCTTGCCGCGCTTGAGGCCGAGGCCGCCCTCGAGCAGCGCGCCGTCGATCGCCGCCTGGACCGTCTCGGCCGACCACTGCTCGACCGCCGAGAGCGCATCCGCGGCGGCCGTCAGCACGGCCGCGGAGCCCTCCCCCAGCGCCTTGGCGGCGGCCGCCGGGTCGACGCGGAAGGCGTCCTCGTCCACGAACAGGAAGCGCACCAGGTCCGGCAGCTCGGACAGCACCGCCACGCGGGTCTGCACCAGCGGCACGACCGAGGCAAGTACAGCGAGCTCGTCCTCGGAGGCCGGCGAGGACACCAGGCCGGCCGACACCAGGAACGGCAGCGCCCGGGCCGCGAAGTCCTGCTCCGACAGCTCGCGCACGTAGTGGCCGTTGAGCCAGCCGAGCTTGTCGAGGTCGAACACCGGACCGACGGTGTTCACGCGGCCCCAGTCGAAGGACTCCGACATCTGCGCGAAGGAGAACACCTCCTCCCCCGACGGCAGCGAGTAGCCCAGCAGTCCGAGGAAGTTCAGCAGCGCCTCGGGCAGGTAGCCCTGCTCCTGGAACCAGGTCAGCCGCGCTGCCGGGTTCTTCCGCTTGGAGATCTTGCTCTTGTCCACGTTGCGCAGCAGCGGCATGTGCGCGAACTGCGGGCGCTCCCAGCCCAGCCAGTCGAACAGCAGCAGGTGCTTCGGGGTGGAGCTGATCCACTCCTCGCCGCGCACCACGTGCGTGATGCCCATGAGGTGGTCGTCGACGACGACGGCAAGGTGGTAGGTCGGGAAGCCGTCGCCCTTGAGGATCACCTGGTCGTCGGGGCGCGGCGCGTTCACCTCGCCGCGGATGAGGTCCACGAACGACAGCGGCGGCTCGTCCGGCACGAGCATGCGAACGACCGGCGTCGGCGAGTATCCCGGGAGCGCCGCCCGCTCCTCCGCCGTCTTCCCGACGCACAGCCGGTCGTAGCCGGTCGGCACCTTGCGCTTCTGCTGGTCCTCGCGCATCTGCGTGAGCCGCTCGCCGCTGCACCAGCAGAGGTAGGCGTGCCCGTCGGCGAGCAGCTTGTCCACGTGCGGCTTGTAGGTCTCGAGCCGCTCGCTCTGCCGGTACGGCGCGTACGGGCCTCCGCGGTCGGGACCCTCGTCCCAGTCGAGCCCGAGCCAGCGCAGCGTGTCGTAGACCTGCTGCTCGCTGTCCTCGCGGAAGCGCGCGCGGTCGGTGTCCTCGACGCGCAGCACGAACTGGCCGCCCTGCTGGCGCGCGAAGGCCAGGTTGAACAGCGACATGTAGGCCGTGCCCACGTGCGGGTCACCGGTCGGAGAAGGGGCTACCCGCACCCGCACCGTCATCGGGAGGTCACCGGGTTGCGCAGCGTGCCGATGCCCTCGATGGAGACCTGGACGACGTTGCCGGGCTCGAGTGGGCCGACGCCGGCGGGCGTGCCCGTCAGCACGACGTCTCCGGGCAGCAGCGTCATGAACGACGTGATGAACGCCAGCACCGCCGGCACGTCGGTGAGCAGGTCGCGGGTGCGGCCGTCCTGGCGCAGCACCTCGTCCACCTCGCAGCGCACCCGCAGGTCGAACGGGTCGAGGTCGGTCTCCAGCCACGGGCCCAGTGGGCAGAACGTGTCGTGGCCCTTGCCGCGGGTCCACTGCGCGTCGTTCTTCTGCTGGTCGCGGGCGGTCACGTCGTTGGCGGCGGTGTAGCCCCAGACGTGCGACAGGGCGTCGGCCGGCGTCAGGTCGCGCGCCGGCTTGCCCATGACGACGGCGAGCTCGCCCTCGTGGTCCACCCGGCCCACTCCCGCCGGCAGCCGGATCGGGTCGTCAGGGCCGATGACGGAGGTGGCCGGCTTCAGGAAGACCGTCGGCTCACCGGAGGTGCCCGCCGAGGTCAGGTCCTTCATCTCCGCGACGTGGTCGGCGTAGTTCTTGCCGATGCAGACGACGTTGATGGGCTGCGTCGGCGCGAGCAGCCGGACGGCCGACAGCGGCACGAGCTCGCCGGTCGGCGTCGGGTCGAACAGCGGGTGCCCCTGCAGCGGGGCGAGGACGAGCTCGGCCGGGACGTCGGGGTCGCCCTGGACGACCCCGTAGGAGATCTCGCCGGCATGGGCGAAGCGGGCGATGCGCACCCGGCGAGGCTACCTACGTCGCCGCAGCAGCCGCGTCCGAGACCCAGGCGCCGAGCAGGCCGCGGTAGTGCGCGACGAACTGGTCGTGCTCGTGCGCCGGGAACGTCGCACGCACGGTCTGCACCAGCAGGTCGTCGAACTCCCGGCTGGCGAAGTAGTCGTGCGCCACCGCGTCCAGGTCGCCCAGCTGCGTGCTGACGAACTCGTTGTACTGCTGCTGCTGGAAGTAGCCGTCCGCAAGCGTCCGGTACGCGCCGAGCTTCTCCTCGTACGACCGGTCGGAGTCGGCGATCTCGTACCAGCGGCGGGTGTCGAGGTCCACGCGCGGCGTGCGCCCGGTCGCCGTGCAGAACAGCGACCACTTCACCAGCGACGTCATCGCCCACGGGAAGTAGTAGTGCAGTGAGGTGAGGCTGACGTCCGGGCAGGCGTTCGCGTAGTCGATCGGGTGCACCTGGCCGCCGCGCACGAGCGTCTCGCAGGAGTTGAACTCCCACTTGAAGAAGGCGTTCACGACCTTGCCGATCGTGACGACCTCCTGCCCCGTCGCGGCGTCGAGGAAGTCGTGCTCGACGCTGTAGCGGTCGTGCTGCGGGCGGTCCGGCGAGAACTTCATGACCATCGTCTCGGCGCCGATCGAGAGCGACCGCGCGAAGACGTCAAAGCCCTCGACGCTGGCTTGCAGGTGCATCAGCCGCTGGCCGCTCTCGTCGTAGGCGCGGACCAGGTCGGCCTCGTCCTGGATGCGCGAGACGCCGACCCAGGCGCCGCCGTCGTACGGCTTCATCCAGAGCGGGTAGCCGACCTTCTCCGCGACCTCGCGCAGGTCGAACGGCTTGTTGTACTTGGCTGCGGTGTAGGGGAAGCGCGGGTTGTCCGGCGGCTGCTTGTGCGGCACGAGCCACGTCTCGGGGACCTTCAGCCCGAGCCGGATCATCGCGCAGTAGGCGGCGTGCTTCTCCATCGACTGGAACGTGAAGGGGTTGTTGAGCAGGTAGACGTCGTCGAGCAGCGCGACCTTCTTCAGCCACTCGCGCGGCACGTAGTACCAGTAGGCGAGGCGGTCGACGACCAGCGAGTACCGCGACGGCTGGCGCAGGTCGAACGGCTCGACGGTGATGCGCTCCACGTCGTACCGATGGGTGTCGCCGCCCACCCTCAGCGCCGGGTCGAGCCGCCGTACCAGGGTCTCGAAGGCGCTCGGCCAGTCCTCCTCGGTGCCCAGCAGCAGGCCCAGCAGGTGCCTCTGGTCAGCCATGCGGAGAGTCCTCTCTCAGACGAAGCGCGGCAGGTGGTGGGCGATCTGGTTGCGCCAGGACGGCCAGTCGTGAGGGACGTCGTGCCCCCAGAGGTCGACCTCCACCCGCAGCCCCTTGTCGGAGCACACCTGGCCGAAGGCCCTCGTGCTGTCGAGGGCGCCGGTGGTGTCCTCCCACTGCCCCTGCCCGCAGACGAGCAGCAGGGACAGCCGGGAGCGCAGCCAGTCGAGGTGGTCGCCCTGCGCTGCACCGAGCGACCAGAGCGGGTTGTTGAGGTGGAACGACGTCCCGCGCTCGCCCCAGCCCAGGACCGACAGGTCGTAGACGCCGGACAGGCAGAGCGCGAGCGGGAACAGGTCCGCGCGGCGCAGCGCGATGTTCGCAGCGTGGTACGCGCCGAAGCTGCAGCCGGTGACGGCCATCTCCTGGCGGCCGCCGCAGTCGGCGTCGACGAAGGGCACGACGCCCTCGACCACCCAGCGCTCGTACGCCTCGTGCAGCCGCGCACGCTCCTCCAGCGGGAGGTCGTCGCGGTACCAGCTGCCGCTGTCGAAGGAGTCGAGGCAGTAGAGCTTCAGGCGCCCGGCGTCGATCAGCGGGCGGAGCGCGTCGACCATCCCGTTCTGCTCGTAGTCCTCGGCGCGTCCCTCCGACGAAGGGAAGACCAGGACCGGCCGGCCGTGCGAGCCGTAGGCGAGGACGCGCGGCGACCAGCCGAGCTCGGGCGAGCACAGCTCGACGACGTCACGCCGCATACGCGTCTCCCTGCAGGACGCGCTGCACGAGGTCGACCAGGTTCGGGTCGAAGGTGTCCCGCCAACCGGTGTAGGTGTGCACGTCGCGGTTCTCGACCAGGCGCGTGTCGTAGCCCTGGGCCTGCAGCGCGCGGGTCATCAGGCGGTTGTTGTCGACGTTCTCCTCGATGAGCCCGCAGGACATGACGACCGGCACGGGGTCCGTCGCCGCTCCCGCGCGCAGCACGCTGTCGACGAAGCCGGTGATGCGGTTGAAGCGCTCGAAACCGCTCTCCTGCTCGTCGAGCACCCGGTGGAAGAAGCTGCTGCTCTGCAGGTAGAGGCCGGCGAACACGCCGGGGTGCGTCCGCTGCGCCTGCAGCATGGCCAACCCGCCGAGCGAGGCGCCCATGCCGAGCACGACGCTCGTCGGCACCTCCTTCCGCAGCCCCGGCACCAGGCCCAGCGCCAGCGCGCGGCCGTACACCGGCGAGGCGCTGTAGGTCTCGTTGCGGTCGACCGGCGCGAGCAGCGCCGCGCGCATGGCCGGCAGGCGGTCCGCCTCGACCATCGCGTCCAGGAAGAGCGTCAGGCCGGCCAGCGCGTCGTACTCCGGCCCGTCGTGCACGACCAGCAGCGGCAGCTCGGCCGACTCGTCCGCACCGACCGCGGACCAGAGGACGCACGGCACGTCCTGCTCCAGGCCGCGGCTGGACAGCGAGAGCTCGCGGCGCGGCACGCGCGGCGGGTCGGCGCGGGTCCAGGCCGGCGCCTCGTACTCGGGCATCTCCAGCACAGACTTGTCGCCGAAGGCGCCGCCGACCCGCACCGGGTTGCCCTCGTCGACGACCCACTCGCTGCCGCCGTCCGCGCGCTGGAGCTCGAAGGAGTACTCCAAGCGGTCGACCTCGGGCCGGGGCACGCGCAGCACCCAGTCGTCGCCCTCGCGGACGAAGCCCAGCGCTTCGCCGGGCAGCCGCACGTCCTGCTGGAGGCGCACCCCCGACAGCGCGCCTGAGGGGTCGGGGTGACGGAAGACGAGCTCGACGCCGTCGACGGTGGCGGACACGCCCGGGGAGGCTAGCCGCAGGTCAGGCAGGCGCAGCGCTGCGCTGCTGCGACCAGACGCGCACGATGTCGCGCACCGAGATGACGCCGACGACCTCGCTGCCGTCGCAGATCACCAGGTGCCGGAACCCGCCGGCAACCATGGCGGCGGCCGCCTTGTCCAGGTCCCAGTCCGGCATGCCGACGACCGCGTCGGGAGTGAGGTGGTCGGCGGCCAGCTCCTGGTCCAGGTCCTGCCCCCCGGCCACGGCTTCGAGGACGTCGCGCTCGGTGAGGATGCCGGGGCCTTCGCTGTCCGGGTCGTGCACGACCGCAGCACCCACGTGGCGGCTGCGCATGGCCTGCGCCACCTGGCGGATCGTGTGGGTCGGCCCCACCGTCAGGACGGACTCGCTCATGACGTCGCGCACCAGCACGTTGGCTCCTGCAGGTCGGGGACCCGGAACGTACGACGTCGGCAGGCGTGCTGGCTACGACCCGACGCGGCGCATCCACCCGTGCGGGTCCGCGGCGCGCCCGTACTGCAGGTCGAGCAGCGCGCTGCGCAGCCGAAGGGTGACCTCCCCCGAGCTGCCGTCGCCCATCGTCCACTCGCCCGAGCTGCTCTTGGCGTGGCCGACCGGCGCGATGACCGCGGCGGTGCCGCAGGCGAACACCTCGCTGATCGAGCCGTCCTCCGCGCCCTTGCGCCAGTCGTCGACCGAGATGCGCCCCTCCTCGACGGTGAGGCCGAGCTCGGGGGCCAGCTGCAGCAGGCTGTCGCGGACGACGCCAGGCAGCAGCGTCCCGGTGAGGGCGGGCGTCATGAGGCGGGTGCCGCCGTCGGAGACGAAGAACAGGTTCATCCCGCCCATCTCCTCGACCCAGCGCCGCTCCACCGCGTCGAGCCAGACGACCTGGTCGCAGCCCTTCTCGGCGGCCTGACGCTGCGCGAGCAGGCTGCCGGCGTAGTTGCCGGCGCACTTGGCCTCGCCGGTGCCGCCCTGCGCCGCGCGGACGTACTCGTCGGACAGCCAGACGGTCACCGGCTTGATCTCGCCGGAGAAGAATGGCGTGACGGGGAAGGCGATGAGCAGGAAGAGGTACTCGTGGGCCGGCCGCATGCCGACCTGCGCCTCGGTGGCGATCATGAACGGGCGCAGGTAGAGGCTCTGCCCCTCGGCCGTCGGCACCCAGTCGCGGTCGGCGTCGACGAGCGCGTCGACGGCGTCCATGAACAGCTCGACCGGCAGCTCGGGCATCGCCAGGCGCGCCGCGGACCGGTTAAACCGGTGGGCGTTCTCCTCCGGCCGGAACACGGCCACGCCGCCGTCGGGCTGCCGGTACGCCTTGAGGCCCTCGAAGATCGCCTGCCCGTAGTGCAGGACCATCGCGGAGGGGTCGAGCTGCAGCGGCTCGTACGCGGTGAGCTTCGCGCCGTGCCAGCCCTGCTCGACGCTCCACCGGATCGCCACCATGTGGTCGGTGTGGACGCGTCCGAAGCCGGGGTCGGCCATGAGGGCCTCGCGCTCGGCGTCGCTGCGCCGCGAGGTGCTGGGCACGGTCTCGATGCCGCCCTTGGTGTCGGCTGCGGTGGTCATGTCGCGCTCTCCGTCCGTCCCGGCGGGGACGTGGGACCGCCCGCGCCGCTCCCTGAAGGTATCCCGAGCAGGTCCGGCGCTACAGCCGGCTGAGCAGCGACTCCCCCACCTCGGCGGTCGTACGAGGACCGGTGCCGCGACCGGCCAGGTCGGCGGCGACGGCCGCCTCGACCCGCTGCGCGGCGGCCGTCGCGCCCAGGTGCGCGAGCAGCATGGCCACCGACAGCACCGTCGCCGTGGGGTCGGCCTTGCCCTGGCCGGCGATGTCGGGGGCGCTGCCGTGCACCGGCTCGAACATGGACGGGTTGGTGCGGGTCGCGTCGATGTTGCCGCTGGCGGCCAGGCCGATCCCGCCGGCGATGGCGGCGCCGATGTCGGTGAGGATGTCGCCGAACAGGTTGTCGGTGACGACGACGTCGAAGCGGCCGGGGTCGGTCACGAAGTACATCGACGCCGCGTCCACGTGCGCGTAGTCGGTGGCGACGTCCGGGTGCTCGGCAGCCACCTGGTCGAAGACGCGCCTCCAGAGGCCGCCGGCGTGCACGAGCACGTTGGTCTTGTGCACCAGCGTCACGTGCCTGCGCTCGCGCGCCTCGGCGCGGGTGAAGGCGTCGCGCACGACCCGCTCCACGCCGTAGGCCGTGTTGAGGCTGACCTCGGTGGCCACCTCGTGCGGGGTGCCCTCGCGTAGCCGGCCGCCGTTGCCGACGTACGGCCCCTCGGTGCCCTCGCGCACGACCACCATGTCCACCGGCTGGTCGCCGACCGGGCTGACGACGCCGGGGAACAGCCGCACCGGGCGCAGGTTGACGTGGTGGTCCAGCGCGAAGCGCAGGCGCAGCAGCAGGCCGCGCTCCAGCACGCCGGGCGGCACGCTCGGGTCGCCGATCGCCCCGAGCAGGATGGCGTCGTGTCCGCGCAGCTCCTCGAGCACGCTGGCAGGCAGCGCCTCCCCGGTGCGGGCGTAGGCGCGGGCGCCGAGGTCGTAGTCGGTCCGCTCGACCCCGGGCAGCACGGCGTCGAGCACCTGCAGCCCGACCTCAACCACCTCCGGGCCGATGCCGTCGCCCCCGATGACCGCCAGCTTCGTCATGCCCAGCAGCCTAGGTTCTTGGGACGGGTGTCCCAGATCATGAGACGCGGTTGACCGCACTCACGATCGCCTGCAGCGAGCTCGTGACGATGCTCGGGTGCACGCCGCAGCCCCAGAGGACACGCCCGGCCACGGCGACCTCGAGGTAGGAGGCCGCCTGCGCCTCCTCGCCCGCACCGGTGGCGTGCTCGGCGTAGTCGAGCACCCGTACGTCCAGGGCCAGCGCGGACAGCGCGTGGACGAACGCCGCGATGGGGCCGTTGCCCTCGCCGACGACCGTGCGCGGCTCCCCCTGCCACTCCACGACCGCCTCGATGCGGTCGCTCTCGCCCGTGGCAGAGGTGAACGAGACCAGCCGCAGCGGCGCGTCGTGCTGCAGGTAGGTGGAGGTGAACAGCTCCCAGATGCGCCCGCCGGAGATCTCGCCGCCGGCGTCGTCCGCGATCTCCTGGACGACCCGGGAGAACTCGATCTGCATGCGGCGCGGCAGGTCCAGGTGGTGCTCGTTCTTCAGGACGTACGCGACGCCCCCCTTGCCGGACTGGCTGTTCACGCGGATGACGGCCTCGTACGACCGGCCGACGTCGAGCGGGTCGATCGGCAGGTACGGCACGCCCCAGGTGAACTCGCGCACCGGGACGCCGGCTGCGGCGGCGTCCTTCTCGAGCGCCTCGAAGCCCTTCTTGATGGCGTCCTGGTGCGAGCCGGAGAAGGCCGTGTAGACCAGGTCGCCGGCGTACGGGTGGCGCGGGTGCACGGGCAGCTGGTTGCAGTGCTCCACGGTCCGGCGGACCTCGTCGATGTCGCTGAAGTCGATGAGCGGGTCGACGCCCTGGCTGAACAGGTTGAGGCCCAGCGTCACCAGGCAGACGTTCCCGGTGCGCTCGCCGTTGCCGAACAGGCAGCCCTCGACGCGGTCCGCGCCGGCCATCACGCCGAGCTCGGCGGCGGCGACGGCCGTGCCGCGGTCGTTGTGCGGGTGCAGGCTCAGGATGACGCTGCTGCGCCGGTCGCCCAGCGCGCGGTGGAACCACTCGACCTGGTCGGCGTAGGTGCTGGGCACCGACATCTCCACCGTGGCGGGCAGGTTCAGCACGACGGGCTGCTCCGGCGTCGGCTGCCACACGTCCATGACCGCCTCGCAGACCTCGAGGGCGAAGTCGAGCTCGGTGCCCGTGAAGGACTCCGGGCTGTACTGCCAGCGCACGGTCGTGGCTGTCCCTCCAGAGGCGCCTCCGGCACCGGAAAGCAGCTCCTCGGCGTACTTCTTGCACCACTGCGCGCCGCGGACCGCGATGTCGCGGATGCCGTCGCGGTCCAGGCCGAACACGACGCGGCGCTGCAGCGTCGAGGTGGAGTTGTAGAGGTGGATCAGGGCGCTGCCGCGGAAGCCCACCAGCGACTGGACGGTGCGCTCGATGAGCTCCTCGCGCGCCTGCGTCAGGACCTGGATCGTCACGTCGTCGGGGACCAGGTCCTGCTCGACGAGCGCCCGGATGAAGTCGAAGTCGGTGGCGCTGGCGGCCGGGAAGCCGACCTCGATCTCCTTGTAGCCCATCTCGACGAGCAGCCGGAACATCCGCAGCTTGCGGTCGGCGTCCATCGGGTCGATCAGGGCCTGGTTGCCGTCGCGCAGGTCGACGCTGCACCACTGGGGCGCGCGGTCGATGGTGCGGCTCGGCCAGGTGCGGTCGGCGATGTCGACCGGCGGGAACGGGCTGTAGCGGGTGTGCTGCTTCACGGTGAGCTCCGGGGCGGTGGCGGGGGTGCGGCCAGCACGAGGACCCGCGACGGGGAGCCGGCCTAGGTGGAGGCCCCGTCGCGGCCCGTAAGGAGCGAGAGGCTCGACCGGATCACGCGCCCACCTTACTCAGGAAGCCGGCGACCGCCGAGCGGAAGGCCTCCGGCTCGTCCACCCACGGGAAGTGGCCGGCGCCCGGAAGCACCACGGTCTCGGCCTGCGGGAAGCAGCCGGCGACCAGCTCGACGGCGGCGACGCCGGTGGCGGCGTCGTGCTCTGCGCCGACCACGAGCACCGGCGCCTGCACCTGCCCGAGCCCCTCGAGCAGCGCCGGGAGGTCGACCTCCTCGATACCCGCGGCGAAGCCGAGCTCGGCGCGGCGGCTCATCTGGCGGTCCGCCGTCGCGGCGTGCGCCTGCGTCCGCTCGTCCCAGCGGCCGTAGTAGAAGGGTCGGAACGCGCGCATCAGCGCCTGCTGCTGCGCGGGCGGGGCGTCCTGCAGCGCGGCCGCCGCCTCGGAGGCGTCGGGGTACCAGGGCTCGGCAGAGCGGGCGGCCATGATCGCGGCGGTGTCCTCGCGGTTGCCGCCCTGCATCCGGCTGGTGGGCGTGACCAGCACGAGCGAGCGCAGCCGGTCGGCGTGGGCGGCGGCGTAGGCCTGCGCCACGACGGTCCCGGCGGAGTGGCCGAGCAGGTCGATGCGGTCCTGGCCCAGGTGCTCGCGCAGCGCCTCCACGTCCTCGGCCAGCCGGTCGAAGCGCAGCGTCGACGGGTCGGCCGGCACCTCGCTGTGGCCGGTCGCGCGGGCATCGAGCAGCACCAGCGTGCGCTCGGCCGTCAGCCCGCCGAGGTCCTCCAGGTAGGCGCTCGCGCGCCCGGGGCCGCCGGGCAGGCAGACCAGGCGAGGACCCGTGCCGACCTCGGTGTAGGCCAGCCGGGTCCCGTCGTAGGACGTGAAGGTGCTCATGCCGACACCTGCTGTGCTCGCTCCGCAAGCGCGCGGCTCGCCCGCTCCTGCGTCGCGGGGAGCCGCACACATGCTCCGCTCACGAGAGATCAGCCGACCGGACGGAGTGGGCGCCGATCTCGCGGGCGAGCTGCTCGAGGACCTCGTGCGGCGGCGCGCTGTCGACGGTGAGCGCCATCAGCGCGTCACCGCCCTGCGCGGTGCGGCTGACCTGCGCGCCCGCGATGTTGATGCCGGCGTCACCCAGGCCCGCGCCGACGACGCCGACGACGCCCGGCCGGTCGTGGTAGCGGAAGAACAGCAGGTGCTTCTCGGCGACGAGCTCGATGTCGAAGCTGTCGACCTCCACGAGCTTCTCCACCTGGCGGGGCCCGGTGAGGGTGCCGGACACGCTCACCAGCTCCCCCGTCGGGAGGACGCCGTGGACACGGATGACGTTGCGGTACTCCGGACTCTCCGGGTCGGTGGCGAGGCTGACCTCCAGGCCGCGCTCGGCCGCCAGCGTCGGCGCGTTGACGAAGGTGACCTGCTCCTCCACCACGTCGGCGAAGACGCCCTTGAGCGCAGCGAGCTGGAGCACGCTGACGTCCAGCGAGGCGATTTCGCCGCGCACCTCCACCTCCATGCTCGCGGCAAGACCCCCTGCCAGCGCGGTGAACACGCGCCCCAGCTTCTCCACCAGGGGCAGCGCCGGCCGCAGCTCCTCCGGGACCGCTCCGGCGGCCTGGACGTTGACCGCGTCAGGCACGAAGTCACCCTCCAGCGCCAGGCGCACGGAGCGGGCGACGGCGATGCCGGCCTTGTCCTGCGCCTCCACCGTGGAGGCCCCGAGGTGCGGTGCGACCACGACGGAGTCGAAGCCGAACAGCGGCGAGTCGGTGCACGGCTCGTTGGCGAAGACGTCCAGCCCGGCGCCGGCCACGGTCCCGGCCTCCAGCGCCTTGGCGAGCGCCGTCTCGTCGAGCAGCCCGCCGCGCGCCGCGTTGACGATGCGGACCGTCGGCTTGCAGAGCGCCAGCTCCTTCTCGCCGATGAGCCCCACCGTCTCCGGCGTCTTCGGCAGGTGGATGGAGATGAAGTCGCTCTCGCGCAGCAGGTCCTCCAGGCTGACCAGCCGCACGCCGATCTGGGCGGCGCGGGCCGGGGAGACGTACGGGTCGTAGGCGATGAGCTGCGTGCCGAACGCCGACATCCGCTGGGCGAACAGCACGCCGATCCGGCCCAGGCCCACGACGCCCACGACCTTGTCCGCCACCTCGACCCCGGTCCAGCGGCTGCGCTCCCAACGCCCCGCCTTGAGCGCCGTGTTGGCCGGCGCGAGGTTGCGGGCGCAGGCCAGCAGCAGCGCGACCGCCTGCTCCGCCGCGCTGACGATGTTGCTCTGCGGCGCGTTGACGACCATGACGCCCCGCGCGGTGGCGGCGGGGACGTCAACGTTGTCCAGGCCGATGCCGGCCCGCGCCACGACCTTCAGCCGGGGAGCGGCGGCGAGCGCCTCGGCGTCGACCTGAGTCGCGCTGCGGATCAGGACGGCGTCGGCCTCGGCCAGCGCGGGCAGCAGCGCCGACCGGTCGGCGCCGTCGACGTGCCGGACGTCGAAGCCCTCGCCGAGCACCGCGAGCACGGACGGCGCGAGCTCCTCGGCGATGAGGACGACGGGCCGGGAGGGGGCGGTCGCGGGACGGGTCACAGCGGTCCTTCGGGCGGGCGGCGGGGACGTGCTCCCGCGCGGCGGCAGGCTGCGGCGAGGGTACCGGCGCGGCCTCGGCCCGCTCCTTCTCGCTGCGCGGGATGACACGATGGCCGTCCCCCTCGTCGTCCTGCTGGAGCAGCCCGTGCCGGTCCGCACTCCCCGCCGCCCCCTCACGACGGCCTTCGTCCTCGTGGCGCTCGTCGTCGGCGGCCTTGCCGGCAGCGCCACCGCCGCTCCTGGGGACGGGCTGCACGCGGCGCCGGTGAGCCTGCGCGCCGCCATCGCCGCCGGCGACAGCAGCTACAGCGCGCTGCCCAGCGGCGTGGTCCGCCGGCAGGCGGCGCCGGCCCGGCTGCGCACCACGAGCAGCGCACCGGCGGAGGGGACGGGTCCGGTGGCCCGCGGCAACCTCACGGCCCAGCCGGTCTCCGACATCCAGGTGACCTACCGGCAGAACGGCGCCACGTGGACGCAGGCCGCACGCGACGCCTTCGACTCGGCGGTCGCCATCTGGGAGCGCACGATCGAGTCGTCCCAGCCGATCCTGGTCGACGCCACAGCGACGACGTTCTCGGACCCGTCGATCCTCGGAGGCGCCGGCCCGCAGGACTTCCGCCGCAACGACATGGGCACCAGCACGCAGACCGACGACGTCTTCGAGCCGGTCGCCCTGGCCAACGCCCGCCGTGGCGTGGACACGCTGCCGGGCGAGCCGGACATCGTGGCCGAGTTCAACCCCAGCCTGACCGGCCTGTACTTCGGCCTCGACGGCAACCCGCCGGCCGACCAGGTCGACTTCCGCACGGTGGTGCTGCACGAGATCGGCCACGGGCTCGGGATGGTGGGGACGGCCTCGGTCGACGGGAACGGCCGCGCGACCATCGGCGACCGCGAGGTCAACGGCGCGACCGGCATCCGCAGCGGCACCTCCTACGACACCTTCACCTACGCCACGACAGCCGCGCAGGCCGGCAACGGCGGCAAGCGCCTGCTGTCCATGGCGGACGGGTCGACCGAGCTGAAGAACGCGCTCACCGGCAACCACCTCTACTGGGCGGGGACTCTGGCCCGCAGCGCCGTCGGCAGCAACGAGGTCCGCCTCTACGCGCCGAGCGAGTTCCTCGAGGGCACGTCGTACGGCCACCTGAACGAGGCCAGCTACCCGGACGAGCACCCGAACGGCCTGATGACCCCGTTCATCGAGAACGGCGAGTCCTTCAGCGACGTCGGCCAGATCGCCATGGGGATGCTCGCGGACATGGGGTACGCCGTGCCGGCCGTGCGCGGTTCGCCGTACACCGCGCTCGACCCGGTGCGCGTCCTGGACACCCGGGAGGGCCTCGGAGCACCGCAGGCCCGACTGGGCGCCGGCGGCGTGGTGGACCTGCTGGTCGCGGGGCGCGAGGGCGTCCCTCTCGACGCGCGCGCTGTGGTCCTCAACGTCACGGGCGTGGACCCGTCCGCGGCCACCGACATCCGCGTCTACCCGACGCCCGTCGTGCTCTCGCCGGTGCCCCAGGTGTCCAACCTCAACCTCCTCCAGGGCGTCACCCGCGCGAACCTCGTCACGGTGCCGATCGGCAACGACGGGAAGGTCCGCCTCCGCAACTCCGCCGGCGCGGTCTCGCTGCTGGCCGACCTGGCCGGCTACTACGCGCCGGCGGCCAGCTCGACCTTCACCCCCGCAGACCCGACGCGCCTGCTCGACACCCGCTCCCAGATCGGGACGACCCGCACCGACCGCCTGGGCCCCGGCGAGTTCGTCGACCTCGCCGTGACCGGAGACAGCAGCCCGGTGCCGCTCGGCGCGTCAGCCGTCGCCCTCACCGTGACGGCCGTCAGCCCCACGACGAGCACCGACGTCCGCGCCTACCCGACGCCGTTCGTCGACACCGCACCGCCCCGCGCCAGCAACATCAACGCCGGGCCCGGCGCGCCTGTCCCGAACGTCGTCATCGTGCGGCTGGGACAGGACGGGAGGGTCCGGCTGCGGAACCAGGCCGGCAGCGTGCACCTGTTGGCCGACCTGGCCGGCTGGTACGACGCGAGCAGCTCCGGCTCGCTGTTCCGGCCGGTGAACCCCTCACGCATCCTCGACACCCGAACCCGGCTCGGCACCAGCCCCACCGCGGCCACGACGGTCGGCCCGGCCGAGAGCGTCCTGCTGCGCGTCGGCGGGAAGGCGCAGGTCCCGAGCCTGGCCACAGCAGCGGTGCTGAACGTGACGGGCGTGGCCGCCACGGCGAGCACCGACGTGCGCGTGTACCCGGCGACGGCGAACGAGCCGCCGCGGGTGAGCAACCTCAACCTGGCACCGACGCAGACCGCGGCGGACCTGGTCGTCGTCCGGCTGGGCGACCGCATGGTGCGGCTGCGCAACAGCGGCGGGCGAGTCGCCCTGCTCGCCGACGTGAGCGGCTGGTTCGGCCCGGCGAGCTAGGCAACGGCAGCGGCCCGGCCCCTCGTGAGGGCCGGGCCGATGACGTGCGTGCTGCTACTCGCCGGCGTCGTCGATCCAGGCCATCATCGGGCGCAGCTGCGCGCCGACCTTCTCGATCGGGTGGTCCGCACCCTGCTTGCGGAAGCCGGCCAGCTCGGCGCCGCCGTTCTCGTCGTCGTCGATGAGGCGCTTGGTGAAGGTGCCGTCCTGGATCTCGGCCAGCACCTGCTGCATCGCCTTCTTGGTCTCGGCGGTGATGATGCGCGGGCCGGTCACGTAGTCGCCGAACTCGGCGGTGTCCGAGATGGACCAGCGCATCTTGCCGATGCCGCCCTCGTACATCAGGTCGACGATGAGCTTGAGCTCGTGCAGGCACTCGAAGTACGCGACCTCGGGCTGGTAGCCGGCCTCGATGAGGACCTCGAAGCCGGTCTGGACCAGGGCTGAGGCGCCACCGCAGAGGACGGCCTGCTCGCCGAACAGGTCGGTCTCGGTCTCCTCCTTGAAGGTGGTGCGCAGGACGCCGGCCTTGGTACCGCCGATGCCCTTGGCGTAGGACAGGGCCAGCTGCAGCGCCTGGCCGGACGCGTCCTGCTCGACCGCGACGAGGCACGGCACGCCGCGGCCGTCGACGAACTGCCGGCGGACCAGGTGACCCGGGCCCTTCGGCGCGACCATGGCGACGTCGACGCCGGCCGGCGGCGTGATGAGGCCAAAGCGGATGTTCAGGCCGTGGCCGAAGAACAGCGCGTCGCCGTCCTTGAGGTTCGGGGCGACGTCGGCCTCGTACAGCTTCCGCTGCACGGTGTCCGGCGCGAGGATCATGATGACGTCGGCCTCGGCCGCGGCCTCCGACGGCGTGACGACCCGCAGGCCCTCCTGCTCGGCCTTGGCGCGGCTCTTGCTGCCCTCCGGCAGGCCGACGCGGACGTCGACGCCCGAGTCGCGCAGCGACAGCGCGTGGGCGTGGCCCTGGCTGCCGTAGCCGAGGACGGCCACCTTCTTGCTGCTGATGAGGCCGAGGTCGGCATCGTCGTCGTAGTAGATCTCGGCCATCGGGTGGAGCTCTCCTTCAGTGGGTGGGTGTCGTGCCTAGGAAGCGGACCGGAGGCGGGGCTCCGCGCCCGTCATCGAGCGGGCGCCGCGGCCGACCGCGACCATGCCGGACTGCACCATCTCGCGGATGCCGAACGGCTCGAGCACGCGGATGAGCGCCGACAGCTTGTCGCTGGTGCCGGTGGCCTCGATCGTCACCGCGTCGGCCGCCACGTCGACGACCTTCGCGCGGAACAGCTGCACCGTCTCGAGCACGTGGCTGCGGCTGGCCAGGTCGGCCTTGACCTTCACCAGCAGCAGCTCCCGCTGCACGCTGGCGGCGGGGTCGAGCTCGACGATCTTGAGCACGTTGATGAGCTTGTTGAGCTGCTTGGTGACCTGCTCGAGCGGCAGGTCCTCGACCGCGACGACGATCGTCATGCGACTGACCGTCGGGTGCTCGGTCGGGCCGACCGCGAGGGACTCGATGTTGAAGCCGCGACGGCTGAACAGCGCAGCGACCCGGGCGAGCACACCGGGCTTGTCCTCGACGAGGACGGAGAGCGTGTGACGGGTGAGAGCCATGGGTCAGGTTCCTCGGATCGGACGGCGGTCAGACATCGTTGGCGTCCCACACCGGGCGGGTGTCCCGCGCGGCGAGGATCTCGTCGTTGCTCGTGCCGGCCGGCACCATCGGCCACACCATCGCGTCCTCGCCGACCACGAAGTCGATGACGACGGGCGCGTCGTCGACGGCCATCGCCTTCTCGATGGTGGCGTCGACGTCGCTCGTGGTGTCGCAGCGCAGCCCAACGCAGCCCATGGCCTCGGCGAGCTTCACGAAGTCGGGGATGCGCTTGCTCTGCAGCTTGGTGTTGGAGTAACGGCTGTCGTAGAAGAGCGTCTGCCACTGGCGGACCATGCCGAGGTTGCCGTTGTTGATGACGGCCACCTTGATCGGGATGCCCTCGATCGCGCAGGTGACGAGCTCCTGGTTGGTCATCTGGAAGCAGCCGTCGCCGTCGATGGCCCACACCGTCGCCTCGGGTCGGCCGACCTTGGCGCCCATGGCCGCCGGCACGGCGTAGCCCATGGTCCCTGCGCCGCCGGAGTTCAGCCAGGTGTAGGGGTTCTCGTAGGAGATGAACTGGCTGGCCCACATCTGGTGCTGGCCGACGCCGCTGACGAAGATGGCCTCCGGACCGGCGATCTGGCCGATGCGGGTGATGACGTGCTGGGGGGCCAGCGAGCCGTCGGTGGGCTCGGCGTAGCCCAGCGGGTAGCGCTGGCGCCACCCGTCCACCTCGGCCCACCAGGCGGAGATGTCGGCGCGCGTGCCGGCCTCGTACAGCTCTCCCACCGCGACCACCAGGTCGGCGATGGTCTCGCGGCAGTCGCCGACGATCGGCACGTCGGCGGTGCGGTTCTTGCCGATCTCGGCCGGGTCGATGTCGGCGTGGATGACGGCCGCACCGGGGGCGAACGAGTCGAGCTTGCCGGTGACGCGGTCGTCGAAGCGGGCGCCGAGGCAGATGAGCAGGTCGCTCTTCTGCAGCGACGTCACGGCCGACACGGTGCCGTGCATGCCCGGCATGCCGAGGTGCTGCGGGTGGCTGTCGGGAAACGCGCCGCGGGCCATCAGGGTCGTCACGACGGGGATGCCGGTGAGCTCGGCGAGCACGCGCAGCTCGGCCGCCGCCCGCGCCTTGAGCACGCCGCCGCCGACGTAGAGCACCGGTCGCTTGGCCGACGCGATGAGCTTGGCGGCCTCGCGCACCTGCTTGGCGTGCGGGCGCGTCGTCGGGTGGTAGCCGGGCAGGTCGAGCTGCGGCGGCCAGGCGAAGGACCCGGTCTGCTGGAGGATGTCCTTGGGCAGGTCGACCAGGACCGGGCCGGGCCGGCCGGTGCTGGCCAGGTGGAAGGCCTCCGCGATGGTGCGCGGGATGTCGTCGACGTGCTGCACGAGGAAGTTGTGCTTGGTGATCGGCATCGTGATGCCGACGATGTCGGCCTCCTGGAAGGCGTCGGTCCCGATGGACCCGCTCGGCACCTGGCCGGTGATGGCGACCATCGGCACGCTGTCCATGTAGGCGTCCGCGATGGGGGTCACGAGGTTGGTCGCACCCGGCCCGCTGGTGGCCATGCAGACGCCGACCTTGCCGGTCGCCTGCGCGTAGCCCTCGGCCGCATGGCCGGCGCCCTGCTCGTGCCGCACGAGGATGTGGCGCAGCGTCTTGCTGTCGAACAGCGGGTCGTACGCCGGCAGGATCGCGCCGCCGGGGATGCCGAAGACGACCTCGGCGCCGACGCTCTCGAGCGAGCGCACGAGCGACTGCGCTCCGGTCAGGCTCTCGGCGGGCTGGGCGGTCATGAGCAGGGCCTTCCACGCGGTCTTCGGGGCAAAAAAGAACCCCTCGTGCCGGGGCACGGAGGGGTGAGCGCGTCTGCCGGGGCGGCAGGCGCGCTAGGGAACTACGAGGGTGCTGAGCACAGGTCAAGGGTGCGTCAGCCGGTGGGCGTTGTCAAGGCGCGAGACAGCTGTCCCACATGCTGGGACATCGGTCCCAGGGGTAGCCCGGGGTCGTGCTGCGCGCCCTCCCCCTCCTGCTGCTGGCCCTGCTGCCGGCCTGCGGCCGCACGACGCAGGAGGCCGCGCCGGTCGCCACCACCACGCCGATCGTCTCCCCCGCGCCGCCGCTCGTCGTGCGCTACCGCGTCGAGGACCGCAGCACCGGCACCCCCGGCTTCGCGCGCACGGTGCAGGAGGTGCTCACCGACACCCGCGGCTGGCAGAGGGCCGGCTTCGCCCTGGTGCGGGACGACGCGGCGCCCTACCTGGTGGTGCTGGCCGAGGCCGCCGAGGTGGACACGCTCTGCCTGCCGTACGACACCGTCGGGACGTACAGCTGCCAGAACGGCCCGGTGGTGGCGCTGAACGCCGACCGCTGGCGCACCGCGACGCCGCAGTGGACGGGCGACCTCGCGACCTACCACCAGATGCTGGTCAACCACGAGGTCGGGCACCTGCTCGGGCAGCACCACCCGGCTTCCGGGCGGGCGGGAGAGTCACAGTGCCCGGTACCCGGACGGCCCGCGCTGGTGATGAGCCAGCAGAGCACCGAGCTCGACGGGCTGCCTGCCGAACCCCTGGCCGCTGCCCGGGGAGGTCTCCCGGGCGGCTGAGCACGTCGAGCCGCTGGCGCCGCCGTACGAGCCGTGATCAGCCGGTGATGGCGCCCTGCGCGGCGGAGCCGACCAGCTTGGCGTACTTGCCGAGCACGCCGGTCGTGTAGCGCGGCTCGAGCGGCTTCCAGCCGGCCCGCCGGCGCTCGAGCTCCTCGACGTCGACCAGCAGGTCGAGCGTGCCCTTGTCCAGGTCGAGCCGGATGCGGTCGCCGTCCTGCACCAGCGCGACCGGCCCGCCGTCGGCCGCCTCGGGGGCCACGTGGCCGATGCACAGGCCGGTCGTGCCGCCGGAGAAGCGGCCGTCGGTGAGCAGCAGCACGTCCTTGCCGAGGCCCGCGCCCTTGATGGCTCCGGTGACCATGAGCATCTCGCGCATGCCCGGCCCGCCCTTGGGTCCCTCGTACCGGATGACGCAGACGTCGTCCTTCTTCAGCGTCCCGTCGACGACGGCGTCCATGCAGCCCTGCTCGCCGTCGAAGACGCGGGCGTTGCCCTCGAAGACCTGCGCGTCGAAGCCGGCGCTCTTCACGACGGCGCCCTCGGGCGCGAGCGAGCCGTGCAGGATCGTGATGCCGCCGGTGCGGTGGATCGGGTTGCCGAGCGCGCGCAGCACCTCGCCGTCGAGCGGCGGGATGTCGAGCGCCTCCAGGTTCTCCGCCATCGTCCGGCCCGTGACGGTGAGGGTGTCGCCGTGCAGCAGGCCCACGTCGAGCAGCGCCTTCATGACGACGGGGATCCCGCCGATGCGGTCGATGTCGGTCATGACGTAGCGGCCGAAGGGCTTCACGTCGGCCAGGTGCGGGACCTTCGCCGCGATGCGCGAGAAGTCGCCGTAGGACAGGTCGACGCGCGCCTCGTGCGCGATGGCGAGCAGGTGCAGCACGGCGTTGGTCGAGCCGCCGAGGGCCATGACCACGGTGATGGCGTTCTCGAACGCCTCCTTGGTGAGGATCTGGCGCGCGGTGATGCCGGCGTCGACCAGCCGCACGACGGCCTCGCCGGAGGCGATGGCGTACTCGTCGCGGCGGGCGTCGACCGCGGGCGGAGCGGCGCTGCCGGGCAGCGACATGCCGAGCGCCTCGCCGGCGCTGGCCATCGTGTTGGCGGTGTACATGCCGCCGCAGGCGCCCTGGCCGGGGCAGGTCGCGCGCTCGAGCGCGTCGAGCTCCTCCTTGGTGATGAGGCCGCGGGCCAGCGCGCCGACCCCCTCGAACATGTCGATGATGGTGAGGTCGCGGTCGACGCCGTTGAGGCCGGCGAGCTTGCCGGGCAGCGTGGAGCCGGCGTAGAGCAGCACGTTCGCGAGGTCGAGCCGCGCTGCGGCCATGAGCATCCCGGGCAGCGACTTGTCGCAGCCGGCCAGCGTGACCGAGCCGTCGAGGCGCTCGGCGAACATGACCGTCTCGACGGAGTCTGCGATGACCTCGCGGGACACCAGCGACGCGCGCATGCCCTCGTGGCCCATGGAGATGCCGTCGGAGACCGAGATGGTCCCGAACTCCATCGGGAAGCCGTCGGCCTGCCGCACGCCGACCTTGGCGGCCTTGGCCAGCCGGTCGAGCGAGAGGTTGCACGGGGTGATCTCGTTCCAGGACGAGGCGACGCCGATCTGCGGCTTGTGCATGTCCTCGTCGGTCATGCCGACGGCGCGCAGCATCGCGCGGGCGGGCGCGCGGTGGTCGCCCTCGGTGACGTCGGTGCTGCGGGGCTTCCTGCTGTGCGTGGTCACGCGGCAAGGGTAGGCGAGCAGTGGCAGGCTGGAGCCGTGGACGAGGAACGTCGCCGCTTCGGCCCGGACCGGATCGCGCTGCTCCCGGTGATGGTGTTCTTCCTCGGCAGCCTGCCGATCGCGGGCTCCGACGGGTGGCTGAACTGGGTGGTCCTGCTGCCGATCGCCTGCGGCGTGTGGGTCGTGCGGGCGCGGGTCGTCACCATCGGTGTCGGCGTGGAGGTCTGCAACGGCCTGCGCGCGCACCGCGTCGCGTGGAGCGACGTGGAGGGCTTCGACGTGCCGCGCCGCGGCCCGGTGCGCCTGCTGCGCGAGGGGTTGCGGCCGCTGCCGATGACCGCGCTCAGCCGGCGCGACCTGCCGGATCTGCTCCGGCGCGCGTCGTCCGCGAAGCCGCAGCCGTAGGGTCCGCCGGTGCCGACGACCTTCGACTTCCGCAGCGCCGACGGGACCCGTCTGCGCGGCTGGGCGAGCGACGGCGACGGCCCGCCGCTGCTGCTGTCCAACGGGCTCGGGACGATCCCGCAGGCCTGGCCGGCGCTGGTCGCTCCGGACAGCGGCTACCGGACCGTCACCTGGTACCAGCGCGGCACGTTCGGGTCGGACCGCCCGGCCGACGAGCGGCGCATACGGGTCGAGGACCACGTGGCGGACGCCGTCGCGCTGATGGACGCGCGCGGCGTGGAACGCGCTCTCGTCGCGTGCTGGTCGGTCGGCGTCAACGTCGGCTTCGAGCTGGCCGAGCGGCACCCGGACCGGGTGGCCGGGCTGCTCGCGGTGGCCGGAGTCCCCGGCGGGACCTTCGCCACCATGGGCGGCCCTCTGCGCATCCCCCGCCGGCTGCGCCACCCGATCGCGACCCGCACCGCCAGGGCGTCCCGGATGGCCGGTCCTGCCCTCACCTGGCTGGCGCCCAGGGTGCCGATGACCCGCCGCACGGCGTGGCTCATCAGCCACTCCGGCTTCATGCTGCCGGGGGCGGACCCCGACGTGCTCGTGCCGATGCTGGACGAGTTCGTGAAGCAGGACTGGGGCTGGTACATGCGGCTTGCCGTCGCCGCGGCGGAGCACGAGCCGATGGACCTGTCCTTCGTGCAGTGCCCCGTCACCCTCGTGGCCGGGCGGCACGACGTGCTCACCTCGATGGACGACGTGATGCAGACGGCGGCGCAGATCCCGCACGCCCAGGTGACGGTGCTGCCCGGCAGCCACTTCCTGCCGATGGAGCACCCGGACCTGGTGCACGTCGCGCTCGGCGAGCTCGCGCGCCGCTGCGAGGTCTAGCGTCCGCGGCGTGACCGCCCTCGACGACCTGCAGCTGCCCGAGCTGGACATCAGCGACCCGTCGCTGAACGGCGACCGCTTCCACGCGCTGCTCGCCGCGACGGCCGCGCAGGGCTGGCTGGCCCGGCTGCCTCTGGGCTTCCTGGTGCTCGACCGGGAGGCCGGTGACCACTTCCTGCGCAGCCGTTCCGCGACCTTCCCGGGTCAGATGATCGCCGAGCTGTACGGCATCGAGAGCGGCCCGCTGCGGGAGGAGATCGACCGCAACGTCCTGCACATCGACGGCGACGACCACGCCCGCCTGCGCCGGCTGGTCAACCCGTTCTTCACGCCCCGCGCCGCCGACCGCTGGCGGCCGGTGATGCGCGGCTTCCTCGAGCAGCTGTGGGCGCAGGTAGACGGGGCGTGTGAGCTCGTCGAGGCATTCGCCAAGCCGTACCCCTCGCTGACGATCGCGACGGTGATGGGCGCGCCTACCAGCGACGCCCCACGGCTGCACGAGTGGTCCAACTGGATCCAGCGGCAGTTCGACGGGCCGAGCCTGGAGACGCAGCGCGACCGGATCGAGCAGGCGTGCGAGGAGTTCTACCTCTGGTGCGGCGAGCTGCTGGCCACCCGGCGCGGCGACCCGGGCGACGACCTCGTCTCGGTGCTCATCGCCGCGGAGGAGCAGGGAGACCGGCTCTCCGACGTCGAGCTGGTGCACCTGGTGCTGAACGTGCTCATCGGCGGCGTGGACACGACGCAGGCGCAGCTGTCGCACGCGATGAGGCTGTTCGCCGCGCACCCGGACCAGTGGGAGCTGCTCCGGGAGCGTCCCGAGCTGGTGCCGCAGGCGGTCGGGGAGGTGCTGCGGCACGAGCCCATCACGCCGTTCACCGCCCGGCTGCTCACCGCCGACGTGAC
Source organism: Frankiales bacterium (assembly GCA_025965735.1). Classification (GTDB taxonomy): domain Bacteria; phylum Actinomycetota; class Actinomycetes; order Mycobacteriales; family SCTD01; genus SCTD01. Next base: position 1,181 of record JAOPWK010000218.1, on the reverse strand, counting down.
CTACCGCGACGTCGACCTTCCGGCCGGCACGCTGCTGATGATCAGCGCCGTGACCGGGAACCGTGACGGCGCAGGCGATCCCGCCTTCGACATCACGGCTGACCGGACCGGAGCGCGGCTGATGACGTTCGGCGCCGGCATCCACCACTGCCTGGGCGCGCCGCTGGCGTGGGCCGAGCTGGAGGAGGCGCTGGCCTTCCTGGCCCCGCGGATGCCCGGCCTGCGCACGACCGCGGAGCCTGCGCTCGGGACCGTGCAGGGCATCTACGGCGTCGACGCGCTGCACCTCGCCTGGGACTGACCGGGCCCTTCCGGCGCGTCCGTGCTCGGCGTACCGTCGCGGCGTGACGGCTCCTGTGCCCCTGCCGCCCACCGCCTCCCCTGCGGTGGCCGTGCTGGGCAAGGCGGTGGTGGAGCGCATCGACCAGCTGACCGACACGCTCGTCGAGGCGATCCTGCGCGAGGACCCGTCGTACTCCGGTCCCGGCCGCACGCCGCGCGAGGACCTGCACCGCTCCTGCCACGACAACCTGCTGCGCATCCTGCAGTCGCTCACCGGCGACACCGACCCGGGTACCGACCCTCTCGACGCGCCGCGGGCAACGGGCCGACGCCGAGCCGAGCAGGGGATGCCGCTCGAGTCCGTGCTGCACGCCTACCGGGTCGGCTTCCGCATCATCTGGGAGGCGCTGGTCACCGAGGCCCGGCAGAGCGGCGACGGCATCGAGGCGCTCGTCGACGCGGCGACCGAGGTGTGGGAGCTGGTCGACGTCTTCAGCTCCACCGTGGCGGACTCCTACCGCTTCACCGAGGCGGAGTTCGCGCGCCGCGACGACCGCCGACGGGACGCGCTGGTGGACGCGCTGCTCGAGGGGCGGGGCACCGAGCGCGCGGTCGCCGCCGACGCCGCAGCGGCGCTCGACCTGCCCGAGCACGGCCGCTACGCCGTCGTCGTCCTCGGCGGCGAGGAGGCGGCACCGACCATCGGCACCGCACTGCGTGCGCGCGGGCTGCGCTGCGCGTGGCGCACCCGGACCGACCGGGAGATCGGGCTGGTCGCGCTCGGCCAGCACGCGCCGGCGGACCTGGTCGCGACGCTGGAGGGGCTCGGCGGCCTGCGCGCGGGTGTCTCCCCCGTCGTCGAGGGCCTGGCGGAGGTGGACGTCGCGCACCGGCTGGCC
>JAOPWK010000179.1 GCA_025965735.1 Frankiales bacterium | reverse complement strand
CGCTGGCCCTCCAGGCCGGCGCAACGCTCGTGAACATGGAGTTCGTGCAGTTCCACCCGACGGGGATGGTCTGGCCGCCGTCGGTGCGCGGGATCCTCGTGACGGAGTCGGTGCGCGGCGACGGCGGGATCCTCAAGAACTCCAACGGGAACCGCTTCATGTTCGACTACATCCCGGACTACTTCCGCAAGGAGACGGCGGAGACCGAGGAGGAGGCGGACCGCTGGTACACCGACAAGAAGAACAACCGCCGGCCCCCTGAGCTGCTGCCGCGCGACGAGGTCGCCCGCGCCATCAACAGCGAGGTCAAGGCCGGCCGCGGGTCGCCGCACGGCGGGGTGTTCCTGGACATCGCGAGCCGGCACCCGGCCGACTACATCAAGAAGCGGCTGCCCTCGATGTACCACCAGTTCAAGGAGCTGGCCGAGGTCGACATCACCGCGGAGGCCATGGAGGTCGGGCCGACCTGCCACTACGTCATGGGCGGCGTGGAGGTCGACCCGGAGACGGCGTCGTCGGTCGTGCCGGGCCTCTACGCCGCGGGCGAGGTGGCCGGCGGCATGCACGGCAGCAACCGCCTGGGCGGGAACTCGCTCAGCGACCTGCTGGTGTTCGGCCGCCGCGCAGGCACGGCCGCGGCGGCCCGCAGCAAGAAGATGAACGCCGGCAAGCTGTCCGAGGAGCGCATCACCGCGGCGGCAAAGGCGGCGCTCGCGCCGTTCGAGCGGGACGGCGGTGAGAACCCGTACACGATCCACCAGGAGCTGCAGCAGGCGATGAACGACCTGGTCGGCATCATCCGCACCGCCGACGAGATCACCCAGGCGCTCGCGCGCATCGAGGAGCTGAAGGTGCGCGCCAAGGCGCTCACCGTGGAGGGGCACCGGCAGTACAACCCCGGCTGGCACCTGGCCCTGGACCTGCCGCACATGCTGCGCGTCAGCGAGTGCATCGCCAAGGCGGCGCTCGAGCGGGAGGAGAGCCGCGGCGGCCACACCCGCGACGACTTCCCCGGCCCGCGCGACGACTGGGCAAAGCTCAACCTCATCTGCACCGCCGACGGTGAGGACATCGCGGTGTCGCGCAAGCCGCTCCCCGAGATGCCCGACGACCTGGCCCAGATCTTCGAGGAGCAGACACCGGCATGAACCCACCCCACGACCACGCCTGCTGCGCTCACGTTGCCGCGGGGGCCCCGGCATGACGTACTCGGCGAAGCTCAGGGTCTGGCGCGGCGACCAGGCCGGCGGTGAGCTGAAGGACTTCACCGTCGACGTGAACGAGGGCGAGGTCGTCCTCGACATCATCCACCGGCTGCAGGCCACGCAGGCGCCGGACCTGGCCGTGCGGTGGAACTGCAAGGCCGGCAAGTGCGGCTCGTGCAGCGCCGAGATCAACGGCCGCCCGCGGCTGCTCTGCCTGACGCGCATGGGGACCTTCGCCGAGGACGAGGTCGTCACGGTGACGCCGCTGCGGGCGTTCCCGGTCATCCGCGACCTGGTCACCGACGTCTGGTTCAACTACGAGAAGGCGCAGCAGATCCCGCCGTTCACACCGCGCGAGCGCGACGCCGACGGCAACCACCGGATGCAGCAGGTCGACGTCGAGCGGAGCCAGGAGTTCCGCAAGTGCATCGAGTGCTTCCTCTGCCAGGACACCTGCCACGTGGTGCGCGACCACGAGGAGAACAAGCCGGCCTTCGCCGGGCCGCGCTTCCTCATGCGCATCGCCGAGCTCGACATGCACCCGCTCGACAGCGTCGACCGGCGACGCGTCGCGCAGGACCACTTCGGCCTCGGGATGTGCAACATCACCAAGTGCTGCTCGGAGGTGTGTCCCGAGGGCATCAAGATCACCGACAACGCGCTCATCCCGATGAAGGAGCGCGTCGTCGACCGCAAGTACACGCCGCTGACCTGGCTGGGCAGCACCATCAAGCGGCGGGGGCGCTAGCCCTCCAGGCGGAAGCCGACCTTCAGCACGACCTGGTAGGCCTCGATGGCGCCGTCCTTGACGCTGCCGCGGATCTGGGTGGCCTCGAACCACTCGACGTTGCGCACGGTGCGCGACACCCGCGCGATGCCGGCGTCGATCGCGCCCTGCACGGACTCGGACGACGAGCCGACGACCTCGGTGATGCGGTAGACGTGGTCGCTCACACGGACCTCCAGGTAGATGGTGCGCGCACCATGCCACCTCCGCGCCCGTGCGCGCACGCGGTGCAACGGTCGGATCACGATCAGAAGCCGGGACCTGCTCGCCTGCGCCGCAGGCGGCGACGGCGGGGATAGGGTCCGCACCGGCACGTCCCCCACCGGTCAGGAGCGATGAGTGTCGGAACCGCTCGTCGTCCTCTCGGGCGTCAACAAGCACTTCGGCGCGCTGCACGTCCTCAAGGACATCGACCTGTCGGTCGCGCGGGGCGAGGTCGTCGTGGTCATCGGCCCGTCGGGGTCGGGCAAGTCCACGCTCTGCCGGACCATCAACCGGCTCGAGACCATCGACACCGGCACCATCACCATCGACGGCGTCCCGATCCCGGCAGAGGGCAAGCAGCTCGCCGAGCTGCGCTCGAAGGTCGGCATGGTCTTCCAGTCCTTCAACCTGTTCGCGCACAAGACGGTGCTCCAGAACGTCACCCTCGGTCCGGTGAAGGTGAAGGGCGTCAAGAAGGGCGCCGCCGAGACGCGCGGACGCGAGCTCCTGGAGCGGGTCGGCATCGCCAGCCAGGCCGACAAGTACCCCGCGCAGCTCTCCGGTGGCCAGCAGCAGCGGGTGGCCATCGCCCGAGCGCTGGCCATGGACCCGATGGTCATGCTGTTCGACGAGCCGACGTCGGCGCTCGACCCCGAGATGATCAACGAGGTCCTGGACGTCATGACGTCGCTGGCCAAGACCGGCATGACGATGATCGTCGTGACGCACGAGATGGGCTTCGCCCGCCGCGCCGCCGACCGGGTGGTCTTCATGGACCACGGCCAGATCGTCGAGCAGGGCACCCCGGAGGCCTTCTTCTCCGCGCCGGAGTCCGACCGCGCCAAGGACTTCCTGTCCAAGATCCTGTCCCACTAAGACGACCGACCAGAGAAGGACTCCCATGCGATCCCTGCGCTACAGCTCCCTCGCCCTCGCGGCGGCCCTCTCCCTGACGATGACCGCGTGCGGCGGGGACGGCGACGAGCCGGACACCGCGGCGCCCGTCGAGAAGACGGACTTCGCGGAGGGCTCGCGCATGAAGGCGCTCGCCGACGCGGGCAAGCTGCGCGTCGGCACGAAGTTCGACCAGCCGCTGTTCGGCCTCAAGGGCCTGTCCGGCGAGCCGGAGGGCTTCGACGTCGAGATCGCCAAGCTCATCGCCGCCAAGCTCGGCATCTCCGAGGACAACATCGAGTTCGTCGAGGCCGTGTCGGCCAACCGCGAGCCGTTCCTCCAGCAGAACCGCGTCGACATGGTCGTCGCCACGTACACGATCAACGACAAGCGCGACATGGTCGTCGACTTCGCCGGCCCGTACTTCCAGGCCGGTCAGGACATCCTCGTCGCCAAGGGCAACCCGAAGGGCATCACCGGCCCGGAGGCGCTCAAGGGCAAGAAGACCTGCTCGGTGAGCGGTTCGACGCCGGCCGAGACCGTTCAGACCAAGTACGGCCTGACGACGGCCGAGCTCGTGCTGGTCGACGCCTACTCCAAGTGCCGCGACGCGCTGAGCAACGGCCAGGTCGACGCCGTGACGACCGACAACGTCATCCTGTCCGGCTACGTCAGCGAGGCGCCGGAGGACTTCGAGCTGATCGGCAAGCCCTTCACCGAGGAGCCCTACGGCATCGGCATCCCCGAGGGCCAGGAGGACTTCTGCGACTTCATCAACGAGACGCTCGCCGAGGCGGCCGAGGACGGCGGCTACGCCGACGCCTTCGAGAAGACGGCCGGCACGGTCATCGAGACCACGCCCGAGCTCCCGTCCCCGCGCGGCTGCGACAAGTAGCAGCAGGCTGACCGACCGGCTCGACGCGAGAACATGGACGCCGTCCTCGACAACCTCGACGTCTTCGTCGAGGGCTTCACGTCCACGGTCTCGCTGACGCTGCTGGCGGCGGTGGGGGCGCTGCTCCTGGGCACCCTCATCGCCGCCATGCGCGTCTCGCCCGTCCCGCCGCTGCGCTGGGCCGGGGCGGCGTACGTCCACCTCGTCCGCAACACCCCGCTGACGGTGGTGTTCTTCCTCGTCTTCTTCGGCCTGCCGGAGGTGGACGTCAAGCTGCCGTTCTTCCGGTTCGCGGTCCTGGCGCTGTCGCTCTACACCGCGGCCTTCGTCGCCGAGGCGGTGCGGTCCGGCATCAACTCGGTGGCGGCCGGCCAGGCCGAGGCGTCCCGCTCCATCGGCATGACCTTCTTCCAGACGCTGCGCCTGGTGGTGCTGCCGCAGGCGTTCGCGAACATCGTGCCGCCGCTGGCCAGCATCTTCATCGCGCTGCTGAAGAACACCTCGATCGCGTCGGCGTTCTTCACCTTCGAGGGCATCCAGGCGATGAACAGGCTCATCGCCGCGAACGGCGACGCCGTGATCGCCATCATCCTGGCGGCCGCAGCCGGCTACCTGGCGCTGGCCCTGCTGGCGAGCGCTGCCTTCGGCCAGCTCGAGCGCGTCGTGCGGGTGGGCCGATGAGCGTCGTGCTGTACGACGTCCCCGGTCCCCGCGCGCGCCGCCGCGTCCTGACCAGCAGCATCATCGGCGGCCTGGTCCTGCTGGGGCTGCTGGCTCTCGTCGTGCGCCGCCTGGCAGCGAACGAGCAGCTCGAGTACGCGCTGTACGAGCCGTTCCTGAACGAGCCGCAGCTGTACGAGCGCCTGCTGGACGGCCTGAAGAACACGTTGACCGCTGCGGCGTACGCGCTCGTGCTCGCGATCCTGCTCGGTGTCGTGCTGGCGTTCGGGCGGCTGTCGCACCGGTGGTTCATCCGGCTGCCCGCGGTGGCGGTCATCGAGTTCTTCCGCGGCGTCCCGCTGCTGCTGCTGATCTTCGCGCTGTTCCTCGCCTACCCGGTGGTGGTCGGCGACGAGCTGCCGGCGCTGTGGGCGCTGGTCATCGCGCTGACCCTCTACAACGGCTCGGTCATCGCCGAGATCATCCGCGCCGGCGTCCTGTCGATACCGAGCGGCCAGACCGAGGCCGCGTCGGCGATGGGCCTGACGCGCGGGCAGACGCTGCGCCTGGTCCTGCTCCCGCAAGCGGTCCGCGTGATGCTGCCGGCGCTGGTCAGTCAGCTGGTGGTGCTGCTCAAGGACACCTCGCTCGGCTTCGTCATCGGCTTCGAGGAGCTGCTGCGGACCGGCGGGCAGCTGGTGCAGTTCCTGGGCAACCCGCTGCAGATGTACGTCGCGGTGGCGCTCATCTACATCGCCATCAACGCCTCGCTCTCGGCCTTGGCGAGCTACCTCGAGGGCCGGCAGCGTCGCACCGTCGGCTCGAGCACGACGCTCGCGCCGGCCGAGGCCGGCGCCGTCCTCTGACCGTGCGGGTCCTGGCGGTCGTCGGCCCCACCGCGGCCGGCAAGTCCGACCTCGGCGTCGCGCTCGCGCAGGCGGTCGGCGGCGAGGTCGTCAACGCGGACTCGATGCAGCTGTACCGCGGCATGGACGTGGGCACCGCCAAGCTGACCGCGGTCGAGCGCGGGGGAGTGCCGCACCACCTGCTCGACGTGTGGCCGGTGACGCGCACCGCGACCGCCGCGGACTACCAGCAGCTCTGCCGCTCGGTCGTCGACGAGCTGCTCGCCAGGAGCGTGACGCCGGTGCTGGTCGGCGGCTCCGGCCTCTACCTGCGTGCCGCGCTGGACGACCTCGAGTTCCCCGGCACGGACCCCGCTCTGCGTGCCGAACTCGAAGCTGAGCTGGAGCGCGACGGCGCCCTCGCCCTGCACGCCCGGCTGGCCGGGCTCGACCCGGCGGCGGCCACCCGCATGGAGCCGACCAACGGGCGCCGGATCGTGCGGGCGCTGGAGGTCGTCACCCTGACCGGCTCCATGCCGGGCGCGATGACGAGCTACGGCGAGCACTACGAGGCGACCTACCTCGGCGTGGACCGGCCGGACCTCGCCGAGCGGATCGAGCTGCGGGTGGACCACATGTGGCAGGCGGGCCTCGTGGACGAGGTGCGCCGGCTGGAGGGCGAAGGGCTGCGCGACGGCGTGACGGCGAGCCGGGCGCTCGGCTACGCGCAGGTGCTCGGCGCGCTCGACGGCCGGTGGGGCCTGGAGCACGCGCGGGACCTGACGGTCACCGCCACGCGCCGGTTCGCCCGGCGGCAGCGCGCCTGGTTCCGGCGCGACCCCCGGGTGCACTGGCTCGACGCAGACACCGACCTGCTGGAGCAGGCGCGCGCGCTGCTCTGACCGCGCGCACCGCTGGTCCGGGATGACCAGCCTGCGACCACCCCGTCTGACCATGGGACGAAGCGGTGCATCGGCGCACACTCCGACCATGCCTCGACGCTCGCTCACGCTGGACCAGCTGCCCGCCCTGCACCGCTGCGTGGACGACGGCTCGCTGGAGCTGCTCTACCAGCCGGAGATCGACCTGCAGACCGGCGGGATCGTCGCCATGGAGGGGCTGCTTCGCTGGCACCACGAGAGCCTCGGGATCCTCGAGCCACCGGCTTTCCTCGAGCTGGCCGACGCCAGCGGCGAGATCCTGCCGATCGGCGAGTGGGTGCTGCGTGCCGGCGCCGAGGAGGCCGCCCGCTGGACGGCACTGCCCGGACCGACCCGGCGCCTCTGGCTCAACATCAGCGCGGCCGAGCTCGTGGCCGAGGGGTTCGTACGCCTGGTCTGCGACGTGGTCTCCGCCCACGGGCTGCCCGAGGGCGCACTCGGCCTGGAGATCGCCGAGTCCTGCATCGTGGCCCTCGGTCCCAGCGCCGCGCCGCTGCTCGAGGAGCTGCGGGCTGCCGGCGTCGCCCTGGCCGTCGACGACTTCAGCAGCTTCTACGCCACCCTCGGGGCCATCGAGGTGCTCCCGATCGACGCGGTGAAGCTCAACTCCCGCTACGTCCGCGGCGTCGGCGAGCTGGTCGGGCCCGACGGCGAGGGCGATCCGCTCGTGACGGCCGTCGTGGCCCAGGCGCACGACCGCGGTCTCTACGTCGTCGCCGAGGGCGTGGAGACGTGGGGCGAGGCCGCCCGGCTCACCGAGCTCGGCTGCGACCGCGCGCACGGCTGGCTGTTCGCCAGCGCGCAGCGCGCCGACAAGGCCCGTTGGCTGCTCGAGCACGGCAAGGGCTGGCACCGCGACGGCGTCCCGCTGCCCCGCTCGGAGGCGTGAGAACCTGAGGGAGTGCGCTTCCTCAAGGGTCACGGCACCGAGAACGACTTCGTCGTGCTGCCCGACGTCGACGGCGCGCTGGAGCTGACACCGTCGCTCGTGCAGCGGCTCTGCGACCGCCGCGCGGGCCTCGGCGCCGACGGCGTCCTGCGCGTGGTGCGCTCCGCGCACGTGCCGGAGGCCGACCCGGACACCGAGTGGTTCATGGACTACCGCAACGCCGACGGCTCGATCGCGGAGATGTGCGGCAACGGCGTGCGCGTCTACGCGCGCTACCTGGTGCATGCCGGTCTGGCCGAGCCCGGTCACCTGCGCCTGGCCACCCGCGGCGGCACCAAGGAGGTGGACGTCGCGGCCACCGGCGACGTCAGCGTCGACATGGGACCGGCCGTCGTGGGCGAGCCGACCGACGTCGACGGCAGCGCCGCGACCTGCGTCGACATGGGCAACCCGCACGCCGTGCTGCACGTCCCGTCGGTCGAGCGGCTGGGCGAGCTGAAGACCTCGCGCCTGGACCTCAACGTGGAGTACGTCGAGGACGTCTCGCCCACCGCCATCCGCATGCGCGTGCACGAGAGGGGCGTCGGGGAGACCCGCTCCTGCGGCACCGGCGCCTGCGCCGCCGTGGTCGCCACTGCGCTGCGGACCGGCACCGCGCGCGGCACGACGTACGACGTGGAGGTGCCCGGCGGGCACCTCGCGGTGACCTGGCGCGAGGACGGGCACGTGGTGCTGGCCGGTCCGGCGGTGCTGGTGGCCCAAGGAGACGTGTGGCAGGGGGAGCTGTGGACGGACTGACGCCCGCGCAGGCTGCGGCCGCGGTCAAGGACCCGATCGGCGGCTGGGGCTTCACCTGGATGAGCGACGCCGGTGTGCGCGCCCGCGGCAAGGCCGAGCTGGGCCTGCGCGGCCGCCCGCTGTACCACCTGGGTCGCGGCGGAGCGCTGGGCGACGTCCCCGTCGAGGTCGTCATCGCGGCGGAGGCGTTCTTCCCGCCCGAGGTCGTGCGGGCCGCCTGGGAGGAGGGCCGGGCGCTGGTCGAGCCGCTGGAGGCCGCCCGCTTCTACGCCGGCTGCTGCGCGCAGCTGTTTCGCGACCGCTACGGCTCGGCGTCGGACCTGCCCCGCCTGGTCGAGCTGCTCGAGCGGGTCGTCGACGGCGCGGAGTCCTCCGGGCTGCCGCTGTTCGCCGGCTGGCGGGCGCTGCCGCGACCGGACGACGCGGCCGGCCGCGCCGGGCTGCTGCTCAACGTGATCCGCGAGCACCGCGGCTCGGTGCACGCGGCCGCCTGCGCGGCGATGGGCCTGCGCCCGCTGCAGGCGATCATGGCCGGCAGCTACGGCGAGTCCAACGCGCGCTTCTTCGAGTGGCCGGAGCCGTACCCGGACCCGGCGCCGTACCGCGGCCGGTGGGACGCCGCGGAGGACCTGACCAGCGCCGCGGCCGGGCAGCCGTACGACGCGATCGACAGCGGGGAGCGGGCCGAGCTGGTCGCCCTCGTGCAGGCCGTCTTCGGCTGAACTCCGTGGCCTCGGCGGCTCCTGGCGTGCGACATTGACCGGGATGACCAAGCCCGCTGCGCGCGTTGTACAGGCGATGACTGCTGAGACCTCGCCCGTGCCCACCGACGCCACCGTCCACCTCGACGACGACCTGCTCGGCTTCCACGAGATCGAGGGCGAGGGCTTCGACCTCGAGGAGCGCCAGTCGCTGCGTCGTGTCGCCGGCATCCGCACCGACCTCGAGGACGTCACCGAGGTCGAGTACCGCCAGCTGCGCCTCGAGCGCGTCGTGCTCATGGGCGTCTACGAGCCCGGCGACGACGAGCTGAGCAGCCTCAAGGAGCTCCAGGCGCTGGCGGAGACCGCCGGCTGCGAGGTGCTCGAGGGGCTGACCCAGCGGCGGGCCAAGCCCGACCCCAAGACCTACGTCGGCTCCGGCAAGGCCAAGGAGCTGCGCGACGCCGTGCTGGCCTCCGGCGCCGACACCGTCATCTGCGACGGCGAGCTGTCGCCCGGCCAGCTGCGGAGCCTGGAGGAGGTCGTCAAGGTCAAGGTCATCGACCGGACCTGGCTGATCCTCGACATCTTCGCCCAGCACGCCACCTCGCGTGAGGGCAAGGCGCAGGTCGAGCTGGCCCAGATGACGTACATGCTCCCGCGCCTGCGCGGCTGGGGTGAGTCGCTGTCCCGCCAGGGCGGTGGCGCCGGTGGCTCGTCCGGCGGCGTCGGCACCCGCGGTCCGGGTGAGACCAAGATCGAGACCGACCGCCGGCGCATCCGCAACCGCAAGTCCAAGCTCGCCGGCGAGATCAAGCTGATGAAGACCGCGCGCGACACCAAGCGCCAGGAGCGCGACCGCAACGCGGTGCCGTCCGTCGCGATCGCCGGCTACACCAACGCCGGCAAGAGCTCGCTGCTCAACCGCCTCACCGGCGCCGGCGTGCTGGTCGAGAACGCGCTGTTCGCCACCCTGGACCCGACGGTGCGCAAGGCCACCACCCCCTCCGGCCGTGAGTTCACGCTGTCCGACACCGTCGGCTTCGTCCGCCTGCTGCCGCACCAGCTCGTCGAGGCCTTCCGCTCGACGCTGGAGGAGGTGTCCGGCGCCGACCTGATCCTGCACGTCGTCGACGGCTCGCACGACGACCCCGAGGGCCAGCTCGCTGCGGTCCGCCAGGTGTTCGCCGAGATCGGCGCGCAGACGATCCCCGAGGTCGTCGTGATCAACAAGTGTGACCTGGCCGACCCGGTCGTGCTCGGCCGGCTCCAGCGCCGCGAGAAGCACGTCGTGCTCGTGTCCGCGCTCACCGGCGAGGGGCTGCCCGAGCTGCTGCAGCTGCTCGAGGAGGAGGTGCCGCACCCCGAGACGCTCGTGCACGTGGTGCTGCCGTACTCCGAGGGCGGGCTCGTCTCGCGCATCCACGGCGAGGGCGAGGTCCTGGTCGAGGAGCACACCGAGGAGGGCACCCGGCTCGAGGCGCGGGTCGGGCCGTCACTGGCCGCGGAGCTGAACGCCTACCTGGTGGCATAAGCCGGCTGCTCCAGGCAGGAGACGCGGGCGCAACGCAGAAGAGTGCACCAGTGGTGCACCTTCTGCGCCGCGCTCGCCCCTGGAGGAGCTCCTCGTGAAGCGCATCGCCCTGGTCCTCACGTCGCTCGCGGTCGGCATCGCGGCCGTCGGCACCGGCTCCGCAGCGCCCGCCACGGCGGTGCCCGGCGTGGACGCCTCCTGCTTCGCGCCGGCCGGCAACCCTGAGCCCGGCTCGCCGGAGTGGGTCGAGCGCGACGCGCGCAACCAGTACTGCGCCACGCTCCGGCCGGTGGACCAGCTGGCGAGCCCGGCCTTCGGCGTCGGCAACCAGACGCAGGGCGCCGCGCTGTACGCCGAGATGCTGGCGGAGCAGGCCGGCCGCCCGACCGACCCCTCCGGCGGCGTCACGACGCTGATCCCGGGCGCCAAGGCCGCCGACCCGTTCCGGACGCTGAAGCGCTGGACCGAGGCCGGCCGCGGGCGCGTCGCTCCGGTCGCGTTCACGGCGCTGAACGGCTCGACCCTGCGCGGCCACGTCTTCCTCCCGCCGGCCAGCCTGCCGCGCCCCAAGGGCGGCTACCCCGGCGTCGTCATCACCGACGGGTCGGTACAGGCGTACGAGGAGCTGTACTTCTGGGCGGCGCAGGACCTGGCCGAGTCCGGCTACATGGTCATGACGTACGACGTGCAGGGCCAGGGCGACTCCAGCCTGTTCGGCGAGGACTGCCCGGGCGCGTGCACCGGCGTGCCGTACCAGCAGGACTCCAACTTCTTCCAGGGCGCCGAGGACTCGCTGAGCTTCTTCCTGGCCACGGCCAAGGCGCCGTCCGGCGGCTCGTACAACCCGTTCGCCGACCTCCTGGACCGGTCCCGCGTCGGCCTCGCCGGCCACTCCCTCGGCGCCAGCGCCGTCAGCCACGTCGGCCAGTGCGACAACCGCGTCACGACCATCGTGGCCTGGGACAACCTGCGCAAGATCGAAAACTGCAGCGGCGTCGTCATCGCCCCGCAGCACCGCACCAAGAAGCTCATCAACGTGTCGGCGCTGGCGGTCACCAACGACTACGCCTTCAACACCCAGCCGCAGATGTCGGCGCCGGACGCCGACGCCAAGACCGCCGGCTACAAGCAGGTCGCCGCGGCCGGGCTCGACGCGCAGATCGTCACGCTCCGGAACGCGACCCACCTGGCGTACACCTACATCCCGCTGGTCTTCCAGAGCAACCAGCTGGGCGAGCGGATGGCGTCGTACTACACCAAGGCGTGGTTCGACCTGCAGCTGCGCGGCGACCGCAGCGGCTTCCAGCGGCTGACCGCCACGACGTTCGACGACAGCGTCGACAAGACCTCGATCGGCGCAGGCACGTTCGACGTGGCGCAGTACGACCCGACCGACCCGTACTCCGGCAACGTGCCGTACCTGATCAAGGGGATCGACGTGCCGGACGCGGTGTCGTTCTACTACCGGTCGGCGTACGCGCTGCGCGACCCCGCGACCGGCAAGCTCCGTCGCTGCGAGGACGTGCGCGCGGGCTGCGGGCGGTAGTCGTCCACAGCGCGGGCTTGCGCGATCTGCAGCGTGGATAGGCTCATACCGTGAAGATCCGGACGCTCGTGGCGGCTGCCTGCCTGGTGGGGCTGGTCGGCGGCTGCAGCTCGGACCCGAAGCCCGCTCCGCTGCCGCCGGTGCCATCGGCCAGCCCAGCGCCGTCGGCGTTGCCTCTGCCGAGCGAGGCGGCTGCGGAGACCCCGCAGGGCGCGGCGGCCTTCGCTAGGTACTACATGGACGTGATCACGCAGGCGTTGTCCTCAGGCGACGCAACCCTCCTGCGCACGCTCTCGGACGCAGACTGCGGCGGCTGCACGAACTTCATCGGAGCGGCCGAAGGAGGTGAACCTGGTGGTCGCATCGAAGATGCACGCCTGGTCGTCGAATTCGCAGAGGCGCCTCCACTGC
>JAOPWK010000169.1 GCA_025965735.1 Frankiales bacterium | reverse complement strand
CTGGCCCTTCGCCACCCGCTCGCCGAGGGCGGCGCCCAGCACCACGCCGGCGCCCGGGTCGACGTCGTCCTCCTTGCGGGCGCGGCCGGCGCCGAGCCGCCACGCGGCGGTGCCCACAGCCAGGGCGTCCAGCCGGCTGAGCCAGCCGTCGCGCGGGGCCTCCACGACCTCGCTGTGCGGGGCGGTCGGCAGCGCGGCGGCCGGGTCGCCGCCCTGGGCGCGCACCATCTGCTCCCACACCGCCAGCGCCCGCCCGTCGGTCAGCGCGGGTGCGGGGTCCTCGTGCACGCCGCCGAGCGCGAGCATCTCGGTCGCGACGGCCAGGCACACCTCGCGCAGGTCGTCCGGCCCGCCGCCCTGCAGCACCTCGACGGCTTCGGCGACCTCGAGCGCGTTGCCGATGCCGCGGCCGAGCGGCGCCTCCATCGAGGTCAGCAGGCAGACCGTCCGCACACCGGCGTCCGCGCCGAGCCGCACCATCGTCTGAGCCAGCGTCCGCGCCGTGTCGACGTCCTTCATGAACGCGCCCGCGCCGACCTTCACGTCGAGCAGCACCGCGTCGGCGCCCCCCGCGATCTTCTTGCTCATGATGCTGCTGGCGATCAGCGGGATCGACTCGATGGTGGCGGTGACGTCGCGCAGCGCGTAGAGCGACTTGTCGGCCGGGGCGAGGTCGGCGCCGGCACCGGCGATGACCGCGCCGACGTCGCGCAGCTGGGCGAGGAACTGCGCGCGGGTCAGCTGCCCGGTCCAGCCCGGGATGCTCTCCAGCTTGTCCAGCGTGCCGCCGGTGTGGCCCAGCCCGCGGCCGGACAGCTTCGGCACCGCCACCCCGAGAGCCGCCACGAGCGGCGCCACGACGAGGCTGACCTTGTCGCCGACGCCGCCGCTGGAGTGCTTGTCGACGACTGGCCGACCGGTGCCGGACAGGTCCATCCGCTCGCCGCTGGCCACCATCGCGCCGGTCCAGGCGGACAGCTCGGCCGGCGTCATGCCGCGGAAGAACACCGCCATGAGCAGCGCGCTCATCTGCTCGTGCGCCACCTCGCCGCGCACGTACGCCCCCATCAGCCAGGCGATCTCGTCATCCGCGAGCTCGCCGCCGTCGCGCTTGGTGCGGATGAGGTCGACGACGTTCAGGGCAGGTCCCTCGCGCCGAACGCGTCCGGGAGGACCTCGGTCATCGGCACCGGCCCGCGCGGCGAGTCGACGACCAGCTCCGGTCCGCCCTGCTCCCAGAGCAGCTGGCGGCAGCGCCCGCAGGGCATGAGCAGCTCGCCGTCGCCGGACCGGCAGGCCATCGCGACGAGGCGCCCGCCGCCGGTGGCGTGCAGCAGGGAGACCAGCCCGCACTCCGCGCACAGGCCCAGCCCGTACGAGGCGTTCTCGACGTTGCAGGCCTGCAGCAGCCGGCCGTCGTCGACGAGCGCGGCGACGCCGACGTGCAGGCGGGAGTACGGGGCGTACGCGCGGGCAGCCGCCTCGACGGCCTTGGCCCGCAGGTCGTCCCAGTCGACGTCCGTCACGACTGTTCGCCTCTCCGGTAGGGCACCCCGTCGGCGGCGGGTGGTCGTAGTCGTTGCGACGCGACGGCGAGCACGAGCAGCGTGACCAGGTGCGGGGTGAAGCCGACCAGCTGTGAGGGCACCTGGTCGACGGTGGCGTACCAGAGGAAGAACGCCCCGGCGATGAGCAGCGTCGCCAGGGTCAGCGGGATCTTGCGCGCCAGTGCCTGGCGCACCGCGACCACGACGAGGATCAGCGCGACGAGCAGCAGCAGCGCGCGCACGGCCGAACCGGCCCGCAGCTGGACGGCGTCGGCGTACCCGAACAGGCCTGCGCCGGCAGCGAGACCGCCGGGCCGCCAGTTGCCGAAGATGACGGCGGCCAGGCCGATGAAGCCGCGGCCCGCGGTCTGCCCCTCGCGGTAGATGGAGCCGATGACGAGGGAGGCGCCGCCGAGACCGGCCAGCGCACCGGACATGACGACGGCGGCGTACTTCATCCGGTAGACCGCGACGCCGAGCGAGTCGGCGGCGATCGGGTTCTCGCCGACCGAGCGCAGGCGCAGCCCGAAGGCGGTGCGCCACAGGACGAAGAACGACAGCGGGACGAGCAGGACGGCCAGCAGCGTGATGATCGAGACGTTGGCGGTGAGCCCGCGCAGGATCCCGGCCGCGTCGGACAGCAGGAACCAGTGCTGCGACTCCAGGTCGCCGAGCAGGTCGGGTCCGCTCGACAGCACCGGGAGGCTGACGTCGGGCAGTCCCTTCACCGTCGGCGACTGCGTCTGGCCGGATCCGAGGGGGGCGTCGTCACCGCCGTAGGCCAGCGAGGAGAGGTAGCGCGCGATGCCCGCGCCGAGCAGGTTGATGGCGACGCCGGACACGACGTGGTCGACGCCGAAGGTGACGGTGGCCAGCGCGTGCAGCAGGCCCCCGAGCGCACCGGCCACGACCGCGGCGAACACGCCGACCCACGGCCCGTAGAAGAAGCCCGCCCACGCGCCGAACCACGTCCCGAGGATGAGCATCCCCTCGAGCCCGATGTTGACGATGCCGGCCCGCTCGGCCCACAGGCCGCCGAGGCCGGCCAACCCGATCGGGACGGCCAGGCGCAGGGCCGCGCCGAAGGTGCCGCTGCTGGTGACGTCCTCCGCACCGCTGATGACGCGGACCAGCGACAGCAGCACGAGCAGGCCGCCCATGCCCAGCACGAGGGTGCGCGGCCGGACGCCGCTGCGCTTGCGGTCCGCCTTGGACAGCGGCGACTCGAGGGCGATGGTCATGCGTCCACCGCCGCTCCGGGCTCGGTGGCCCGACGCACCGCGCGCTCGGCCTGCGCGACGCCGGCGCGGCGGACCGCCTCGTACGCCACGACGACCGACAGCACGATCGAGCCCTGCATGATCACGTAGATCTCCGTGGGCACGTCGATGCGCTGCAGCGTCGCGGAGGAGCGCTCCAGGAACGCGAACAGCAGTGCGGCGAAGGCGATCCCGACCGGCGAGCCGCGGCCGAGCAGGGCGACCCCGATGCCGGTGAAGCCCAGACCGGTCTGGAAGTCCAGGCCGTAGGAGTAGCTCTGGCCGAGCAGCTGCGGCAGGCCGACCATGCCGGCGATCGCGCCGGACAGCAGCATGGTCACGACCGTCATCCGCTTGGCGTCGACGCCGGCCGCGACCGCCGCTGAGGGGTTGAGCCCGGTGGCGCGCAGCTCGAAGCCGAAGCGGCTGCGGCTGACGACCAGCGCGTAGAGGACGCCGACGACGATCGCCACCACGAGGAAGCCGCCGAGCCGGGTGCCCTGCGGCGGCTCGATGCCGACGGCGAGCAGCAGCCCGTCGAGGTCGGGCAGCCGGGCGCTCTCCGGCAGCAGCGGCGTGCGGCTGTTGTTGCTGCCCTCCACCCGCTCCTGCAGGTACGTCGTCAGCAGGTAGGCGGCCAGGCCTCCGGCGATGACGTTGAGCATGATCGTGGAGATGACCTCGCTGACACCGCGCGCGGTCTTCAGCACACCGGCGACGCCTGCCCACAGCGCCCCGACCGCCATGGCGACCACGATGACGAAGGCGATGTGCAGCGGGCCGGGCAGCGTGACCGCGGCGCCGGCGGCGGCGGCCAGCAGCGCGGCCAGCTGGTACTGGCCCTGGACGCCGATGTTGAACAGCCCCATGCGGAAGCCCAGCGCGACGGCCAGCGCCGAGAGGTAGAGCGGCACCGCGTTGTTCACGGTGATGAGCAGCGAGCGCAGCGTCGTGCCCTCGGACAGCATCCGGGCGTAGACGGTGAACGGGTTGCTGCCGCTGGCGATCAGCGCGACGGAGGACACCGCCAGCGCGACCAGCGCGGCGAGCAGGGGAGCGGCGACGGCGAGCAGCAGCCGGCGCGGGTCGAAGCGGGACGGCGTGGGCGCGACGGGTACCGGCTCCTGGCGCTCCTCGGTGAGCAGGCTCATGCCAGGCCCCCGATCCGTGCGGTCATGCGGCGCCCTCGCCGGCGGCGCCGGTCATCGCGCTGCCGAGGCTCTCCGGCGTCGTCGTGGCCGGGTCCAGCGTCGCGACCAGCCGGCCGCGCAGCATGACGACCAGCGTGTCGGACAGGCCGATCAGCTCCTCGAGGTCGGCGGAGACCAGCAGGACGGCGAGGCCGTCGCGGCGGGCCGCCCGGATGTGGTCCCACACCGCGGCCTGCGCGCCGACGTCGACGCCGCGGGTCGGGTGGGAGGCGACGAGCAGCGACGGGGAATCGCTCATCTCGCGGCCGATGACCAGCTTCTGCTGGTTGCCGCCGGACAGGGCGAACGCCGGGACGTCGATGCCGGGGGTCCGCACGCCGTACTCGCGCACGATGCGCTCGGTGTCCGCGCGCGCCCCCCGCCGGTCGATCCACGGGCCCTTGGCGTTCGGCTTGCGGCGCTGGTGGCCCAGGATCCGGTTCTCCCACAGCGGGGCGGACAGCAGCAGGCCCTGGCGGTGGCGGTCCTCGGGCACGTAGCCGATGCCGCTCTCGCGCCGCTCACGGGTGGACAGCGCGGACAGGTCGCGGTCGCCCAGGCGCACGACGCCGGTGGAGGCGCGCAGGCCGAGCAGCGCCTCGACCAGCTCCACCTGGCCGTTGCCCTCGACGCCGGCGATGCCCACGACCTCGCCGCGGCGGACCCGCAGCGTCACGTCCTCGACGACGGCGCGACCGGCCGGGTTGCGGACGGTCAGCCCCTGCACGTCCAGCTCGACCACGTCGGTCACGGTGGACTCGCGGGTCTCGGGCGTCGGCAGGGCGCTGCCGACCATCAGCTCGGCGAGCTGGCGCGCCGTGACCGAGGCGGCGGCGACGGTGGTGACGGTGGTGCCCTGCCGCAGCACGGTGACGCTGTCCGCGACGCGCAGCACCTCGTCCAGCTTGTGGCTGATGAAGATGACCGAGACGCCCTCGGCGCGCAGCCCGGTCAGCGAGGCGAACAGCTCGTCGACCTCCTGCGGGACGAGCACCGCAGTCGGCTCGTCGAGGATCAGCACCCGGGCGCCGCGGTAGAGGACCTTGAGGATCTCGACGCGCTGGCGGTCGCCGACGCCGAGGTCCTCGACCAGCGCGTCCGGGTCGACGCCGAGGCCGTACCGGCCGGACAGGTCGAGGATCTTGGCGCGGGCCGCGCCCACGTCGAGCATGCCGCGCCGGGTCGGCTCGGCGCCGAGCACGACGTTCTCGAGGACGGTGAGGTTGTCGGCCAGCATGAAGTGCTGGTGCACCATGCCGATCCCGGCGGCGATCGCGTCGCCCGGGTTGGAGAACCGCACGGGCTGCCCGTCGACCGAGATGCTGCCCTCGTCGGGGCGCTGCATGCCGTACAGGATCTTCATCAGCGTGGACTTGCCGGCGCCGTTCTCGCCGACGACGGCGTGCACCTCGCCGCGCTGGACGGCGAGGGCGACGTCGCGGTTGGCGACGACGCCGGGGAAGCGCTTGGTGATGCCCTCGAGCCGGACGACGGGCTCGACGTCATCGGTCATGCGCGGGCCTTCCGAGTGGGGGAACGGGCGCACCTCCGCGATGATCTACCGCTGGTGGTCGGGGACACGCCGTACGACCCCACCAGGAGCGGTAGATCATCCGCGTCCGGCGGCGGCCCTGCACGGGCCGCCGCCGGCGGGGGAGCACTACGGGGTGGTCGGGACCTTGATCTCGCCGGAGATGATCTTGCCCTTGAGCTCCTCGAGCTGCGTCGAGATGTCGTCCACGAAGCCGCCCGAGGTGCTGTAGCCCACGCCGTCGGTGGACAGGTCGAACACGCTCTCGGCCGGGAGCTCCTCCTCGTTGAGGAACTTCTGCAGCGACTCGTAGACGGCGACGTCGACGCGCTTGAGCATCGAGGTGAGGATGACCGGCTGCAGGGTCGGGTCGCCGACCGACTCGTACTGGTCGGAGTCGACGCCGATGGCCAGCGTCTTCTTGGCCAGAGCCGACTGGAAGACGCCGACGCCCGAGCCGCCCGCGGCCGCGTAGACCACGTCCGCGCCGGCGTCGTACATGCCGTTGGCGGTCTCCTTGCCCTTGTCGGGCGCGCCGAAGCCGGAGAAGTCCGGCGGCTGGGACAGGTACTTGACCTGGGTCTTGATGTCGGGCTTGACCTGCTTGGCGCCGGCCACGAAGCCCGCCTCGAACTTCTTGAGCAGCGGGGTCTCGACGCCGCCGATGTAGCCGACGTTGCCGGTCTTGCTCTTCAGCGCGGCGGCCGCGCCGACCAGGAAGGAGCCCTGCTCCTCGGCGAACAGCAGCGCCTTGACGTTCGGGCTCTTGACCGACGCGTCGTCGACGATGAGGAAGGTCGTGTCCGGGAAGTCGGTGGCGACGGCCTGCAGCGACTCGGCGAAGGCGAAGCCGACGGCGATGACGGGGTTGAAGCCGTCCTCGGCGAGCTGGCGGAGGTTGTCGCCGCGGTCGCTGCCGGAGGCGTTGGGCGAGAGCTCCTCGCTCTCGAAGCCGAACTCGGCCTTGGCCTTGTCGAGGCCGGCGACGGCGGAGTCGTTGAAGGACTTGTCGCCGCGGCCGCCGACGTCGAAGGCCAGCCCGACCTTGGCGTCGGACTGGGCAGCGGCGGAGGAGCCGGGCTCGGCGGTGTCGCGGCCGGTGTCCGGGTCGTTGGAGCCGCAGGCCATGAGGGCCAGGCTCGCCACGGTGAGCGCGGTGGCGAGGCGCAGACGGCCGTTCGCAGATCGGCGCAAGGGGTTCTCCAGAGATCGTGGTGGTGGGGCGACGACCGACGCTAGTAGTCCGCGGGGGTGCTCGGGGGCTGACGCCGCTATGTCCCGGTCACGATGTCGACTCGGTGCAGGATGGTGCGAGTGAGCTCCTCCAGCACCGTGGTGTCCCGCGGCTACGGCAGCCTGCTGCGCATCCCGGGCGTCGGCGCCTTCTCCGCGGCGGCCCTGCTCGGGCGGATGCCGATCTCCATGCTCGGCATCGGCACGGTGCTGCTCGTCGAGGACCGGCGCGGCTCCTACGCGCTGGCCGGCGTCGTGAGCGCGGCCTACGCGCTCGGCCTGGCCGCGCTCGGCCCGCTCGGCTCGCGGCTGGTCGACCGGCTCGGCCAGCGCCGGGTCCTGCCGGCGGCGCTCGCGGTCAGCGCGGCCGGGATCGTCGCGCTGGTCCTGCTCACCGGCAGCGACGCCCCGGCCTGGTCGCTGGTGGCCGTCGCCTCGGTGACGAGCACGGCCCCGTCGCAGCTCGGCTCGTGCGTGCGCTCCCGCTGGAGCGCACGGCTCGACGCGCTCGGCCGGGCGTCGGAGGTCCAGCGGGCGTACGCCTGGGAGGCCGTGGTCGACGAGGTCGTCTTCGTGCTGGGCCCGCTGCTGGTCGTCACCGGCGCGCTGGTGGACCCGGCGGTCGGGCTCGGCCTGGCGCTGCTGCTGTGCGTGGTGGGCACCACCTGGCTGGTCGCGCAGCGGGCGACCGAGCCGCCCGTGCTGCCCGTCGTCGGCCACCGCGGCCGCTCGGCGCTGCGGGCGCGCGGCATCCCCGTGCTGGTCCTGTCCCTGGTGTTCGTGGGCGTCCTGTTCGGCACGGTCGAGGTGTCGATGGTGGCCTTCGCCGAGGAGCGCGGCAGCACGTCGGGCGCCGGGCTGCTGCTCGCCCTCGTCGCCGGCGGCAGCGCGCTGGCCGGACTGGCGTACGGCGCCTTCCACTGGGTGTCACCGCTGCCGCGCAGGTACCTGCTGTCCCTGCTGGGGCTGGCGGTGGGGCTCGTGCCGCTGCTGCTGGCCCCCACGGTGCCGCTCATGGCGCCGGCCGCGCTGCTGGCCGGCATCGCCATCAGCCCGACGCTCATCGCGGCGTTCGCGTTCGTCGACGAGCTGGTGCCGGCGCCGGCCCGCACGGAGGGCTTCAGCTGGCTGAACTCCGGCCTGGGGATGGGCGTGGCCGGCGGCTTCGCCGTCTCCGGAGCGGTCGCTGACGGAGCGGGCGCGCGTACCGCGTTCCTCGTGGCGCTCGGCGCCGCCGTGGCTGCCGGTCTCGTCGCGCTGCTGGGCCGCCGTGCGCTGGCTCAGGAGCCGACCGGCTCGATCCACGCCAGGTAGACCGAGCGGCCGCTGACGGACGGGGCGCGCTCCACGAGGAAGCTGCAGGTCACCTCGCTGCCGTCCTTGTGCAGCACCGGCAGGGTCAGGGACACGCCCAGCAGGTGCGCCTCCCCGGTGGTCAGGTGGCGGCTGAAGCCGGCGACGTGCGCCTCGCGCAGGGCGGGCGGGATGAGCGCGACGACGCGGCGCCCGACGATGTCAGCGCGGTCCCACCCGACGGTGCGGGCCAGCGGCTCGCTGATGGCGATGATCCGGTTGGCGTCGTCGGCGGCCACGACCCCGCGGTCGGAGTCGGTGACGACCGAGGCGTCCCACTGCACGGCGTCCGGCTCGTCGCGGTCGTGCACCTGCTCGGTGAAGCGCGACTGGTCGGTGCCGCCCCAGGGCGACGCCGGCACGCCGGCCAGCTGCGCGACCACCTGCTCGCAGGCCCAGTCGCGCACGGCCACGATCTCCGGCAGGCCCGGCCGCACCAGCAGCAGGTCCTCCTCGGCCAGTCGCTCGCCGACGTCGAGCGCGTCCTGCATCGCGCCGAAGGCCGGCTCCAGGCCGACGGGGACCTGCAGGTGCAGGTCGATCGCTCCCGGCACGTCCGGCAGCGGACTGGGGTGCCCGTCCGGCAGCGGCCGTCGGGTGGCGCCCGCCTGGCGGGCCCGGTCGATCTCCTCGATCAGCCGGGTCCAGATCAGGTGCCGCGCCTCGTCGGCGAGCACCAGGTCCGGCACGTTCGGCAGCGTGTCGCCGTGCTCGGCCAGGTAGAGCACCAGCTCGCGCAGGATCGCCTGGTGGTGCTCCCTGGCGGCCAGCCACAGCGTGGTCGGCATGCCGGTGAGCACGACCTGCCGCTCCTCGACCGCCGGCGCGGGCGCCGCGCCGTCGTCGACGGTGTCCCAGATGCTGTCCACGTCCCAGGCGGCGAGCAGGTCCTCCTCGGAGGCCTCGCCCTCGTCCGGCTCGTCACCGACCTCGAACCACACGACCTTGCCGCTGGCCTCAGGACGCACGCCGCAGTCGCGGGTCAACGCGGAGACCAGCTCCAGGCCGCGGCCCGTGGTCGCCTCCGCGTCGTGGCCGCGGCGCTGCACCGGCAGCGAGGGGTTGGCGTCGGAGACCTCGACGTGGACCGCGTCGGCGAGCAGCCGGACGCGCACCACCAGCTCGGTGTGCGCGTGCAGGACGCCGTTGGTCACGACCTCGGACAGCGCCAGCTCGGCAGCGTCGGACCAGGACTCGCGGCCCGCCTCGCGCAGGTGCTCGCGCAGGAAGCGCCGGGCCTTGCGGACGCTCGCGGCCAGCGGCTCCAGGCGCAGCTCGTCGGCGGGCTGCACGCTCCCGCTGCTGCTCTGGTCGTTCATCCGCACCCCGTCACGTCCGGGTGGTCCTACCCCTGCTGCTGCGCCGTCACTCCTTGGCCAGGTTCGCCACGCGGAGCTCCCCCTTGGCCACCAGCCGGCCCTGCTCGTCGCGGATGTCGACCGTCCACAGCTGCTGCGTCCGGCCCCGGTGGATCGGCGTGGCCGTCCCGGTCAGCACCCCCTCGCGCACCCCGCGCAGGAAGTTCGTGTGGTTGCTCGTCCCGACGACGTTGCCGCGGTCGCCGAACCACACCGCGCCCGCCACGCTGCCGAGGGTCTCGACGACCGAGCAGAGCACCCCGCCGTGCAGCAGGCCGTACGGCTGCAGCAGCTGCGGCCTCACCTCGAAGCGGCCGACGACCTCGTCCTCGGTCGCGGACACGATCTCCAGCCCCAGGTGCTTGTCGTAGCCGTCGTAGGAGAAGTCGTCGGTCATGCGCGGACCCTACGACCGGCCGGCCGGTGTGCCCGCAGGTGTCCCTGGGGAGGATCCCGGCATGCCCGAGGACCGCGACCACACGTCCGCCACCGCCGCCGACCAGCCGGACCCGGTGCAGCCGGCGCAGGACCCCGCTGCCCCGGTCGCGCCGGTGCCGGCGCCCGGCCACGCCGACAGCAGCGC